>JADLGX010000506.1 GCA_020849095.1 Candidatus Eiseniibacteriota bacterium | reverse complement strand
TGCTACGAAGTGCCCTCGCTCGAAGGCGCCGAACTGCGCTGGACGGCGCGGTACTGAGCGGGCGCCTGACCAAGCCACGTATTCTTGACTTGAAGCCCTAGGATTGTTCGCCGATATTCCGGTCCAACGACCCCAGTTGGGACCCGAAAGGGCTCGCTGGCCCCCCCGAGGTCACTGACCTCGGGGGTTTTTTTGTGGCCGGGAGGGGGAATGCGGGTCGCGTTTCTGGTCGACGGCTTCAACCTCTACCACTCACTCGATGCCGCTTGCCGTGCGCTGAGCGGTCAGAGCACCAAGTGGCTGGACCTCGTCTCCCTCTGCCGGGAGCTCCTTCCCCAGATTCATCACTCCGCGAGGCTCGAATCGATTCACTTCTTCTCAGCCCCGCCGGATCACATGGAACAGGCGCGCCCGGGAGCGCTCGATCGCCATCGCGCGTACATCGCGGCCGTGCTCGTTTCCGCCGACAGCGACATGGCTCCCGCCCTGCGAGAGGCCGCTCGTAGCTTTGCGAACCGCCCGATCTATTGCGGGTTTCCTTTCGGCCGCGGCAGCAAGGAACTGCGCACTCTCGCTCGCCAGTGCTTCCGAATTCGAAAGGAACGCTATGCCGGCCACCAGCTGCCGGAGACGCTCACTCTGGCGGATGGGTCGCAGATTCGCAGGCCAGCCAGCTGGTGAGCCGCCAGCCCCCTCCGAACGGCGCATTTCGCCCTTGCCCCGCTCTGTGATACCCCTTCACCGCTCGCAGGGATCGATTGCCCGACCGTGACCGGGTCCGCAACGTGGGATCCGTCGTACCGCGCGGAACACTTCCGGCCGTCCATTCCCGTCGAAGGGGTCCACGATGGATCACCATCTGACTGAAGAGCAGCGCACCATTCGCGATCTTGCCCGCCGGATCGCCGAAGAAAAGGTCAAGCCCGTCCGGGCGCAGTACGACGCCGACGGCACGTTTCCCTGGGACATCGTCCACGAGCTCGCCAAGGCGGACCTGTTCCGCACGCTGGTGCCCGTCGAATACGACGGCCTGCTCGAGAGCGGCTACGGCATCACGAACATGTGCATCGTGACCGAGGAACTCTCCAAGGCGTGCGCCGGCATCGCGCTGGCCTTCGCCGGAACGGCGTTGGGCACGTTCCCCATCCTCCTGTACGGCACCGACGAGCAGAAGAAGCGGTTTCTGCCCGACATCGCCGCCGGCAAGCGGCTCGCCGCGTTCGGGCTGACCGAGCCCAACGCGGGTTCCGACGCGAGCGCGCAGCGCACCACCGCGCGCAGGGACGGCGACGACTACATCCTGAACGGCACCAAGGTGTTCATCACCAACGGCGGCGAGGCCGAGGTCTACACCACCGTGGCGCTGACCGACCCCAAGAAGGGGGCGCGCGGCGCGTCGTGCTTCATCATCGAGAAGGGCACGCCGGGTTTCTCGTTCGGCAAGCGCGAGCACAAGATGGGCATCAAGGCGTCCGTTACCAGCGAGCTGGTGTTCGAGGACGCGCGCGTTCCGGCGGCCAACATGCTCGGCAAGGAAGGCCAGGGGTTCCTGGTCGCCATGAAGACGTTCGACATCTCGCGTCCCGGCGTGGGCGCGCAGGCGTTGGGTATCGCCGAGGGCGCGCTCGAGGAGACGCTCAAGTACGCGCACACGCGCCATCAGTTCGGGCAGAGCATCCTCGCGTTCCAGGGCCTGCAGTGGATGCTGGCGGACATGGCCATGGAGACCGAGGCGGCCAAGGCGCTCATCTATTCGCTCGCCACGCGCATCGACTCGGGCGACATCAAGGACATCGGGCACCTGTCGGCGATGTGCAAGGTGAAGGCGTCCGACGTGGCCATGATGGTCACGACCAACGCCGTGCAGATCTTCGGCGGCTACGGCTACATGGCCGAGTATCCGGTCGAGAAGATGATGCGCGACGCCAAGATCACGCAGATCTACGAGGGCACGAACCAGATCCAGCGAAACGTGATCGGTTCGTGGTGCATGAAGGAAGGCGCGCGGCTGAACGCCTGACGCGCGCCGTCCGCCGCAACGTGTGGGGCTCCCGGTCCGCCGGGGGCCCTTCGCGTATTCGGGGCGTGACCGGCGCGCGGCGTTCCGGCAGAATGCGGCGGCCCATGACCCATTCCACGCCGCACTCCCAGGCGCGCTTTCTTCCCGGCGCGATGATCGCCAACCGGTATCGCGTCGTGGCGCTGCTCGGCCGGGGCGGGATGGGCGAGGTGTACCGCGCCGACGACCTCAAGCTGGGCGAGGCCGTGGCGCTCAAGTTCCTGCCCGAGCGCTTCGAGGCCGACTCCGCGCTGCGCGAGCGGCTGCTGGGCGAGGCCCGGCTGGCGCGCCAGGTGGCGCACCCCAATGTGTGCCGCGTGTACGACGTGGGCGAGGTCGAGGGCCGGCTGTTCCTGTCCATGGAGTACGTGGATGGCGAGGACCTGGCCACGCTGCTGCGCCGCATCGGCCGGCTGCCCAACGAAAAGGCGCTGCAGCTGGCGCGGCAGATGTGCGCGGGGCTTCAGGTCGCGCACGAGCTGGGCATCGTGCATCGCGACCTCAAGCCCTCCAACATCATGATCGACGGCCGCGGGCGCGCGCGCATCACCGACTTCGGGCTCGCGGCGATCGCCGAGAGCCTGGGCGGCGCCGAAATGGGGGCGGGCACGCCCGCCTACATGGCGCCCGAGCAGATGGAAGGGCGCGAGGTCACCGTGCGCAGCGACGTCTATGCGCTGGGCCTGGTGCTCTACGAGCTGTTCACCGGCGCGCACGCGTTCGAGGGGCAGACGGCGGCCGAACTGCTGGACGCCAAGCGCAGCCGCACGCCCAGCTCGCCGTCGCAGCTGGCGCCGGGCACCGATCCGCTGGTCGAGCGCGTGCTGCTGCGCTGCCTGTCGCCGGATCCCGCGGGCCGGCCCGCCAGCGCGGCCGACGTGGCGCGCGCGCTGCCCGGCGGCGATCCGCTCGCCGCCGCGATCGCTGCGGGCGAGACGCCGTCGCCCGAGATGATCGCCGGGGCCGCCGAGGAAGACCCGGCCGGCGAGCGCAAGGCGTGGATCTACCTGGGCGTGTTCGTCGCCTGCATCCTGGCGGTGATCGCTCTGGCGCCGCTCTACTCGCTCATTCGCCGCGTGCCGATCGAGAAGCCGCCCGCCGTCCTGGTGGACCGCGCCCGCGAGATGAGCGTGCAACTGGGCTGGACGTCGCCGCCCCGCGACGAGTGGAGCGTACTGCTCTCCGACAGCCGGCAGGCGCCGTGGCTCGGCAAGCAGTTCGGGCGCGACTCGGTCACGGCGCACCTGCTGCGCGCGCGCGGCGGCTCGCTGCGACTGGTCTACCGCCGGGCGGCCGCGGTCATGCGTCCGTTCAATGCCGATGCCATGTCGCCGGGCATGGACGATCCGCCGCTCGCGCAGCCGGGCATGCTGCGACTCGAACTCGATGGTTCGGGGCGGCTCTCGCACCTCTTCGGGGTCGCGGCCGACCACGACAGCACGGCGTCCCCGGTGCGTCCGAGCGATCCCGCTCTTCTGTTCGCGCTCGCCGGACTCGACACCGCGCGCTTCACTCCCGTGGCGCCCGAGTGGACGCCGTTCACGTTCGCGGACGAGCGGCGCGCGTGGATCGGCCGGGTTCCCGGCGACACGGCGATCGCCTTGCGAGTGGAGGCGGCGTGGCATCGCGGGGTGCCGGTACTGTTCCGGCAGATCCAGCCTTGGATGCCGCTTCCCCCTCAACCGCGCGCCGCGCGCGGCGCCGAAATCGTGCTGTCGTGGGCCGTCTGGATCGTGACGCTCACGCTGCTGTTCGGGGCCGTTCTGCAGGCGCGCGCCAACCTCCTCTCCGGAAGGGCCGATGCGCGAGGGGGCCTGCGGTTCGCGCTCGCCGCGGGCGGGCTGCTGCTGCTCAGGCTCGTGTTCAGCACGCACTGGAACGGCGACGCCAACTTCCTCGGCCCGCGCGTCTTCGCCGCGGCCGGGAACGCGGGGCTGCTCGCCGTGATCCTGGGGTCGCTTTACCTGACGCTCGAGCCCATCCTTCGCGGCACTCGTCCGACGGTTCTCGTTTCGTGGATGCGCCTGCTCGACGGCCGCTGGCGCGACGCGCGCCTCGGTCGCGACGTGCTGGGCGGCATGGCGTGGGGGGCGGCGCTGCACGCCTTCGGTGTGACCGCCGTGCTCGCGCAGGCTCGGCTGGCACATGCACCGGTCTCGCCCGAGGTCATCGACAACTCGGGGCTGCAGACGGATGCGCTGATGGGCACCAGCTGGGCGATCGTGGTGATGCTCGGAGCGGCCGTCACCGCGATGCAGATGGCGCTCTCCACCGCGGCGGTGCTCGGCTTGATCTCGCGTGTGCTCCGCGGCAACACCGCGCTCACGATCGCCGCCGGAATCGCTTTCGCGATGCTCCTGCAGGGCGCATATGCACGGACGCCCATCGGGCTCACGACGCAGGTCCTGCTGGTGAGCTCGCTCATCGTGCTGCTCATGCGCATGGGCCTCGTCACCATGCTCGTCGCCACGTTCACCGTGCTCGCTCTGCCCGCCATTCCGCTCGTCTTTCCCGGGCAGTCCTGGTACTGGAACACCACCGCCGTGATGCTCGCCTGCTTCGCGGTCCTGGCCGCGTGGGCCATGAACGCAGCCCGCTCGCACCGCCCGCTCACGGCACGAGCGGACGGCGGTACGATGGCTCCGTCCAGTTACGCCGCGCGTCCGGCCCCCCCGGTGCGGCGGACGCCCCCTCCGGCGAAGGCGCTCTCGGAGCTGCCCACGCAGGTGTCGCCGCCGCCCGCGCGCGAAGACGCCTCCGAGGCCGAGACCCGGCTGTCCCCGCCGCCGGACGAACCTCGGGCCTGATACCTCCGGTCTTCTCCCGCTGGCGGCGCCCGCCGCTGGCGCTCGTCCGCGCCCGGGCGGAACATGCCCCTGCCGCTCGCGCGCTCCCTGCGCGGGCCGAACGGAGAAGGACCCCATGAAGATCGAACTCACCGAAGCCCAGCGGGAGCTGCTCACCGAGCTGCTCGAGGCCGCGCACCGCGTCCGCACCCACGAACTGCATCGCACGGATTCACTGAGCTACAAGCAGCTGCTGCGCGACAAGATCACGACGATCGAGAACCTGCGTGACCAGATCGAGGTGGCGCACCCGGTCGGTTGATCCCGGCCGGAGCGGCGCTGCTCAGTTCAGCCAGGGGCTGCGGAAGCCCAGACGTCGCAGCCCCTGCTGGACCTCCGGGCAACTCATGAACAGTTTCCACGGCAGCCGCGTGCGGTAGTTCTCGATCATCACCACGATCGGGCCCTGGTCGATGGCCAGGTG
>JADLGX010000505.1 GCA_020849095.1 Candidatus Eiseniibacteriota bacterium | reverse complement strand
GCCGCTGCGGGTGCAGGAAGCGCTCGAAGCACAGGCCGTAGCGCAGCGGGTCCACGCTGGTCACGCCCAGCAGGTAGGACACGATCGAGCTGGCGCCCGAGCCGCGACCCACGCTGGGAATGCCGCGTGACTGCGCGAAGCCCACGATGTTGGCGACCAGCAGGAAGTAGCCGGTGAAGCCCATGCGCGCGATGAGCGCCAGCTCGGTTTCCATTCGCAGGAGCGCTGCCCTCCGGGCAGCCTCGCCGGGATAGCGCCGCGCGACTCCCGCCAGCGTGACGCGGCGCAGCTCGCCCTCTTCGGTGACGCCCTCGGGCAGCGGGGCGCTGGGCAGGATGGGTGTGCCCATCGAGATCTCGCAGCGGCTGCGTTCGGTGAGCGCCGCGTTGTTGGCGAGCAGGTCGTCGGCCGCATCGGCGCAACCGCCGCCCGCGCACGCGGCGCGAATGCGGCGCTCCCATTCGGCCGGCGACGCCAGCCACGCCTGCGGGTCGCAGAACGAGCCGGGCGGCATGCGCTCGAGCAGCTCGCCCGCGGCCGCGGTCACCGCGACGCGGTGCGCCTCGTGGTCGGCGGGGTCGCGCAGCATCACGTCGCCCGTCGCCACCGCGGGCACGCCCAGCGTGAACGCCGCCGCCAGCCGTTCGCGCAGCCCGGCGCGCTCGCGCGGCAGCCCGCGCACGCCCAGCCACAGCCCGCCGCGATGGACGAGCGCGCGCGTGCGCTCGGCCGCCGCGGGCAGCGCCGCCGGTACGCCCGCGGCCATCAGCGCGCCGACGAGCGCCGGCGATTCGACGATCACGTGCAGTCCGGCGTGGCGCTCGCCGATGGCGCGCACCAGGTCGAACGACTCGTCCAGGCGCCGCGCGGTGAGCAGCGCGCACAGGTGCGCCCAGCCGCGGCGGTCCACCGGCAGCAGCAGCGCCGCCGTGCGGCCGTGCGTCAGCTCGGCGCCCGGCAGCGCGTGCAGCCCCGATTTGGCGGCGTGCTGCAGGAAGCGCACCGCCAGATAGAGGTTGTCGCGATCGGTCAGCGCGAGCGCGTCGTAGCCCAGCTCGAGTGCGCGGTCTACGAGCTGCTCGGGACTGGCCGTGCCGGCCAGCAGCGTGCCGTGCGAGCGGACGCGAAGCGGAGTGAAGGAAGACATGGCACCACCGTTCGGGAGGGTGACGCCGCGGCGCCCGGGGAAGAGCGCCGACTCGGGGGCGGCCGGAGGCCGCGTTTACTTGGTCAACGAAGACGTGCGCAGCACAAACCCGTAGCGGTCGTGCTCGATGGAGTCGGTCAGGTTCAGCGCGCGGCCCGACACGACCGCGCCGTGGCCGTAGCTGTCGCGCACGCGGTCGAGCGCGTCGCAGAGCGCGGCGCGCCGGCCCGCCTCGGGCTCGTCGAACAGCGCGCCCTGCTCGGCCGTGTCGCGCACGAATCCCGACAGCGTCACGCCCACCGCGTGCAGCGACACTCGTCGGGTGAACAGCCGCTGGAGCACTTCGAACGCCAGCGCCAGCAGGATGGGATCGACCGCGCTGGGCGAGCGCAGCGTGCGCGACTGCTCGGCCGACTCGCCGTCGGAGTAGCGCAGGCGCACGCTGACCGTGCGCGCGGTGAGCCCCAGTTCGCGCGTGGCGCGGCAGGCGCGCCCCACCAGGTACTCGAGCATGCCCTCGACCTGGCCCGGATCGCCCGTGTCGCGATGGAAGGAGGTCTCGCGCGAAATCGTGACCGGGATCTCGCGCGCCACCACCGGCGCGGTGTCGCGCCCGCGGCAGCGTTCGAACAGCAGCCGGCCCGGGGCGCCGAACAGCGCCTCGAGCGCGGCCACCGGGAACGCGCGCAGCTCGCCGATGGTGCGCACGTTCATCGAGCGCAGCGTGCGCCCGTGCGCGTGGCCCACGCCCGCCAGCTGTTCGATGGGGCGGTCCACCAGGAACGCCTCGGCCTCGTGCGCGAACACGCGCGCCAGCCCGTCGGGCTTGACCGTCTTGCCCGCGAGCTTGGCGAGCATGCGGTTGGGCCCGATGCCGCAGGTGACCGTGAGCCCGGTCTCCTCTTGGATGGCGGCGCGCAGCGAGGCGGCCGCGGCGAGGAAGTCGCCGTGCACACGTTCGGTGCCCGTGAGTTCGAGATACGCCTCATCCAGATACGTTTCGACGTCGGGCGACAGCGCGCGGCAGCGCTCGAAGATGCGCTCGGCGAAGCAGCGGTACACCTGCGCATGTCCGGCGATGATGACGGCCTGCGGGCAGAGCCTTTTCGCCTCGCTGAGCGCCATGCCCGCCTTGAGCCCGAACGCGCGCGCCTCGTAGGAGCAGGAGGCGATGACGCCCGCGCCCACGATGACCGGCTTGCCGCGCAGGCGCGGGTCGCGCTGCTGTTCGATGGAGGCGAAGAACGCGTCGATGTCGGCGTGCAGGACGGTGCGTTCCATGGATGTCTCGCGAGGTGCGTGGAGGGTGGCGTCAGGCCAGCTGCGGCATCTGGTCCCAGGTGCGGCGATCGAGCGTGCGGCCGGCTTCCTTCTTGTTGCGCCCGCCCCACTGCTTGAAGAAGAACGGCACGTTGGCGTCGCGGCACTGCTTGCGGATACCGCGCACCCATTCCGCATCCATGGGGCGCGCCTGATGACCGCTTTCGCCGCCCACGATGACCCAGTTGATGGCGTCTTCGCCTAGCACGTCACTCAGGTCGAGTGGGCCGAGAAGCGGCTCACACGAGAGGAAGCGGACGGTGGAAGAGAGCGGCGCCACGAGCCGCGCGCGGCTCACGTAGGGCTGGGTTTCGACGCTCGTGCCGAGCCACACGTTGGGGTGCGTGTAGCGCAGCGGCTCACGCAGGTGCGCCGCGACGAAGTCGGCCATGCGGTCCGGCCGCTTGGTGAGCAGCTGGAACTCGTGCCACCAAGCGTCGCGCATGGTGTCGAAGACCGACAGGATGAACGCGTCGGGCACGCGCTCGTGGAACAGGTCGCTCATCGAGTTGACGAAGATACGCCGCGGCTTGCGCCACGCGAGGGGCAGTTGCAGGCGCTCGGGCCACAATCGCAGGTCGAAGCCCTGCTCGAACGGATGCCCCGGCACGCCGCGAAAGCGCTCGGAAAACGTGAGCGCATAGCAGTGCTTGCAGCCCGGGCTGATCTTGGTGCAGCCCGTGACCGGGTTCCACGTGGCGTCGGTCCACTCGATGGAGGAGGTGGCGCTCATGGATGTGCTCGGGTGGTGCGATGAACTTCCTGCGGGCGGGCTGCGCTGGCTGACCCGGCCATCCCCGCGATGCCGGCGCCAGGCGCACCCGCGCCCGCATTCTGGTGAGCGTTCCCGCGCTCGATCGCGGCGCCTTGTCGCGGCGTCACGGGTGCCTGGCTCGTGGCCGAGGGGTGACGCGCGTCCTGCGCGCCGCCCGGCGCCGCGATCGAATGCGGGAAGTCGGAGTACATCAGCCCTCCAGTGAAACGGAGTCGAGCCACCACAGAAGGTCGCCGCCCTGGAGTTGCAACTGGTAGACGTCGCCGCTCTCGTCGGTGACCGAGAAGTAGAAGCGGGGATGCTTGCCCGCCCGGTCGATCCAGCGGGTGTTGACCTGCCGCACCCGGTGTTCGCGGCCGCGGCGGCGAAAGGCCACCGGGGTCACGGTGCCGCCCTGGAAGTCGGCGCGGACGGAGACGGATTCATTGAGGTTTTCGCTGCGCATGGACTCGGGGTGGATTCGCGCCGGCGTCGTCTCCAGCGGCGTGCAGGCACGTTACTGCACG
>JADLGX010000504.1 GCA_020849095.1 Candidatus Eiseniibacteriota bacterium | reverse complement strand
CGTGCGGGCAGCCTTCGACCAGCGCGCGCACGGCGTGCGCGCCGGCCGGCGCCAGCCGAGACGCCATGCGGGCCGAGGCGTCCAGCGTGGCCCCGCGCTCCTCGAGCGCCGCGCACAGCCAGCCGGCGCACGCCGCGTCCTCGAGCGCGAAGCGTCCCAGCTTGCCCGCGCACACGATCTGCACGTGGCCCGCCCCCTCGAGCGCGCGCAGCACGGCGCCCGCGTTGACGAACGCCCCGAGCAGCACGCGCTCGCAGCCTCCCAGCGCGCGGATGGCCCGCGAACCGTTGGTCGAGGCGAAGGCGAGCACGCGGCCGCGCACACGCTCGGGCGAGTACTCGAACGGCGAGTTGCCCAGATCGAAGCCCGGCACGATGCGGCCGTCGCGCTCGCCGCACGCCAGCGCGCCGGGAACCGAGTCCCGGTGGCGGATCGCGTCCGCGGTGTCCGCGAACGCCACCACGCCGGCGGCGCCGTTGCCCAGCGCCACGGTCAACGTGGAGGTGGCGCGCAGCACGTCGATCGCCACACCGGTCCAGCCCGCGCCGGTGGCGACGGGCGTGTCGGGTGGAGTAAAAGCGACGCGAATCTGCATGGAAGGACTGCCGCCTCCGGCGGCTCGCTGCCTCGTGGCGATGGCGCGGCGAAGCCCTACGAAGCGGCCGTGGCTCCGGCCGCCGCGCGTTCCTTGAACAGCTCTTCGACGAAGCGCGTGTCGAGGTCGCCCGAACGGAACCGCGGATGGCGGAGCGCGATCTTGTGGAACGGGATCGTGGTCTTGATGCCCTCGACCACCATCTCGTCCAGCGCGATCTCGGCGCGGCGGATGGCCTCGGGACGGTCCTTCCCGTAGGCGATCAGCTTGCCGATCATCGAATCGTAGTAGGGCGGAATCGAGTAGCCGCCGTACACGTGGCTGTCCACGCGGATGCCGGGACCGCCCGGCTTGTGCCAGTAGGTCACCTTGCCGGGGCTGGGGCGGAAGCCGTGCTCGAAGTCCTCGGCGTTGATGCGGCATTCGATCGCGTGCCCGCGCCAGCGGATGTCCTCCTGACGGAACGACATCGGCACGCCGGCCGCGACCAGCAGCTGCTCCTTGACCAGGTCCAACCCGGTCACCTCTTCGGTGACGGGATGCTCGACCTGGATGCGCGTGTTCATCTCCATGAAGTAGACGGACCCGTCCTCGTCGTACAGGAACTCCATGGTGCCGGCGTTGCGGTAGCCGATGCTGGCGGCGCCGCGCGCGGCCATCGCGCCGATCGTCACGCGCTGCTCCGGAGTGAGGATGGAGCTGGGCGCCTCCTCGATCAGCTTCTGGTGATTGCGCTGGACCGAGCACTCGCGCTCGCCCAGGTGCACCACGTTGCCGTGGCCGTCGCCGAACAGTTGGAACTCGATGTGCCGCGGCTTGACGATGTACTTCTCGAGGTACACGGCGCTGTTGTTGAACGCGGCGCCCGCCTCGGCCTGCGCGATGCCGAAGCCCGCGCGCAGCTGGCGCTCGTCCCACGCGATGCGCATGCCGCGCCCGCCGCCGCCGGCGCTGGCCTTCACGATGACCGGAAAACCGATCTCCTTGGCGAGCGAGACCGCCTCTTCGATGTCCTCGATGATGCCGTCGGAGCCCGGCACCATGGGCAGGCCCGCCGCCCTCATGGAGCGCTTCGCCTCGGCCTTGTCGCCCATGCGCCGGATCATCTCGGGCGTCGGGCCGATGAACGTGAACCCGCACGACTCGCAGACCTCGGCGAAGTGCGCGTTCTCGGACAGGAAGCCGTAGCCCGGATGGATCGCGTCGGCCCCGGTGACTTCGGCCGCCGAGATCACGCGCGCGATGTAGTTGTAGGACTGCGCGGGCGCGGGCGGCCCGATGCACACCGACTCGTCGGCGAGCCGGACGTGCATGCTGTCGCGGTCCGCTTCGCTGAACACCGCCACGGTGGCGACGTCCAGCTCACGGCAGGCGCGAATGACACGAAGCGCGATTTCGCCTCGGTTGGCGATCAGGATCTTTCGGAACATGGGCGGCGCAGGGGTCCGGCGCGGAACCTACTCCTTGGACATCCAGTCGGGACGAGTGGCGCTCGACGCCGTGGCGTCGGGGCGGTCGGCCGACGCGGCGTCGACCGGCTGCCACATGCGGTCGCTCGTCGCGGAGATGCCCTTGAGCTTGAGTCCGAGCTCGTTCGGGTTGTTGCAGTTCCGGAGAGCTTCTTCCTCGGTGATGAGCCCCTCGCGCAGCAGCGCCAGCACGGACTGGTCGAACGTCTGCATGCCGTACTGCGTGACGCCTTCCGCCACCACGTTGTGGATGAGCGGAATCTTCTCGGGGTTGAGGATGTACTCGCGGATGGTCGGAGTGCTCACCATGACTTCGCATGCGGGCACGCGGCCCGCGCCGTCGCGCCTGGGAATCAGGCGCTGCGAAATCACGGCGCGCAGGTTCGCCGCCAGCGACATGCGGATCTCGTCGTGCTGGTGCGGCGGGTAGAACGAAATGATGCGCTGCAGGCTCTGCACCACGTCCGTCGTGTGCAGCGTGGACATCACGAGATGTCCCGTGTCGGCGGCCATGAGCGCCGTGCTCATGGTTTCGAGATTGCGGATTTCGCCGACGAGAATGATGTCCGGGTCCTGGCGCAGGACGTAGCGCAGGCCGTCGTGGAACGAGTTCGTGTCGAGGCCCACTTCGCGCTGGTGGATGAACGACAGCCGGTCGCGATGCAGGAACTCGATCGGGTCCTCGACCGTGATCACGTTGCGCGTCGTGGTGCGGTTGATGGTGTCGATCATCGCCGCGAGCGACGTGGACTTGCCCGAGCCGGTGCGGCCCGTCACGAGAATCAGGCCGCGCGGCGAGAACGCCAGGTCGCGCACGACCGGCGGCAGGCCGAGGTCGTCGAGCGTCGGCACCTCGACGGGCACGTGACGCAGCGCGAGCGCGGGCGTGCCGCGCTGCATGAAGACGTTGGCGCGGAAGCGGGCGAGCCCGGACACGCCGAACGCGAAGTCGATTTCGTTGTGCGACGAGAAGTACACGCGCTGCTCTTCGTTGAGGAGCTGGTTCGCGGTCTCGCGCAGTTCCTGCGCGCTGGGCGCGGGCTCGTCGAGCGTGTACAGCACGCCGTCCACGCGCACGACGGGCGGGGTGCCGGCCTTCAGGTGGAGATCGCTGGCGCGAGCCGCGATCATCTTCTCGAGCACGCCACGGATGTTCATGCCGCCCCCATCAGGTGCGACGCCGCGTCATGCGGCGCCGGTACCACCGGCACGTCAGGCCGGCTCCACCAGGAAGAGCTTCTGTCCGAACTCCACGGGCTGGGCGTTCTCGACCAGGATCTGCACCACCTTGCCCTTCAGCTCGGACTCGATCGCGTTCATGAGCTTCATGGCTTCGATGATGCACACCGTCTGACCGACCTCGACCGTGTCGCCCGTTTCGAGGAACGGGTCGGCATCGGGCGCGGGCGCTCGGTAGAAGGTTCCGACCATCGGCGACGTGATGGCCTTGAGCTTGTCGTTGACGGCGGGAGCAGGCGCCGCCGGAGCCGCAGCCGCGGCGGGAGCGCTCTCGGCCGCGGGACGTGCGGCGACGGGTGCGCTGACCGCGTAGGAGGTGGCCGAGGGCGTGGCCGAGATCCGCACCGAACGAGTGCCCGAGGTCACCTCGAGTTCGCCGATACCGGTGCCCTGGACCAGCTTGATGAGCTGACGAAGCTCATCGATCTCGAAGCCGGCGACCGGAACACCACTGGCCCTATCGGCGCTTTTCGCCGCCGGCTTGACGCCCTTGCCGCGCGTTTCCGCGCCGGTCTTGCGCTTAGCGGCCATGGGACAGGTGCCGGCAGAGGGCGCGGAGGCCCAACAGGTAGCTGTCCACCCCGAACCCCTGGACCGTGCCGAGCACGACCGCGGAGATCAGGGAGGTATGGCGGAAGGTTTCCCGCGTGTGCGGATTGGACACGTGCACCTCGACAGTCGGAAGAGCGGCTCCCCGCACCGCGTCGCGAAGCGCGACGCTCGTGTGGGTGAGACCGCCCGGATTGAGCACGATGCCGTGGACCCGTCCGCGCGCTTGATAGAGCGCGTCGATCAGCAGCCCCTCGTGGTTGCTCTGGAAACTCTCGACCTCGCAGCCGAGTTCCTTGGAAAGCTCCACCAGGCGCGCCTCGACATCGGCGAGCGTGTCACGGCCATACACTTCCGGCTCGCGGGTGCCGAGTGCGTGCAGGTTGGGTCCGTGAAGTATCAGGATGCGAGGCATCATGGCGTCACCGGACGGGCGTCAACTGCGCGCGCCGGCGTGCAGCAACGCGGCACGCACGAGCGAGTGATCTACGGCGCGCGGCACGCTAGCAACTCCGATTTGGGGCGTCAACACCCAGCGGACTTCGCCATGCGCGCTCTTCTTGTCGTTCGACATGGCGGCAAGCAGCGCCCGCAGCGGAGTCGCGGGCATGGTCACGGGCAGCCGCAGGTGATCGAGCGCCACCTCGAGCCGGGTGCGCGCTTCGGCCGACAATCCCGCCTTCGCCGCGCTCAGTTCCGCCGCCGCGCGCATGCCGATCGCGACCGCCTCGCCGTGCAGCAGCCCGCGGTAGCCGTGCGCCGCTTCGATGGCGTGCGCCAGCGTGTGCCCGAAGTTGAGCGCGGTGCGCCCTCCCCCTTCGCGCTCCCGTTCGTCCGCCCGGACCACCGCCGACTTCACGCGGATCGCGTGCTCGACCGCGCCGGCCAGCGCGCCGGGCTCGCCCGCGGCGAGTTCGTCCAGATGGCGCTCCACCCAGCCGAACAGCGGGGCGCTGACGGCGAAGCCCTTCTTGACCACCTCCGCGAGCCCCGCGCGCACGTGACGCGCACTCAGCGTGGCGAGCACGTCGGGATCCACCAGCACGCCGGCCGGCTGGTGAAACGCGCCCACGAGGTTCTTGCCGGCGGGCAGGTCGATGGCGGTCTTGCCGCCGATGCTGCTGTCCACCTGGGCGAGCAGCGTGGTGGGCACGCACACCCACGCCACCCCGCGCAGCCAGCTGGCGGCCGCGAAGCCGGCGAGATCACCGACCACTCCCCCGCCCAGCGCCACGACGGCGTCGCCGCGCGCGATGCGGGCCGCGGCGAATGCGTCCCAGAGCCGCGCGAGCTGCGCGGCGCTCTTGGCGCGCTCGCCGGCCGGCACCGTGACGAGCGTGGGCGACAGCCCCGCGGCGCGCAGCGAGCGCATGGCCGCCGCGCCGTACAGTGCCCCGACGCGCGTATCGGTGACGAGCGCGACCCGGCCCGCGCCGGTCGTGCGGGCGGTGAACTCGCCCAGTCCGCGCAGCGCGCCCGGCGCGATGCGCACGCGCGAACGCACGGAGGAACCGGACCACGAGAGCAGCAGGTCTTTCTTCATGCGCCGCACCCTACACCAGCGCACACCGCCCCGTCAGCGGCGGCGGACCCGTTCAGCGGACGGTGTCCTGCTGCGAGCGCAACCGGCCGAGCTCACGGTTGAGGCGGCGAATCTCGTCCTCGATGCGCGTGATGCGCGTGGTGCCGCCGGCCGTCGCGACGGAGGGCTCGTCGGCCTCGGCACGCATCCACGAGGGAATGGCCTCGGGCGACTCGCCGACCGCCACGCGCCCCGTGCGCTGCATCTCGTTGTGCGCCCAGACCAGCGTGATGACCGTGCCCGGCGGCGTGGCCGCGACCCAGCGCGCGAGCTGCTCGGGGTATTCCACGCGCTCACCGTCGAACGCCACGATGAGGTCGCCCTTGCGCAGTCCCACCTTGTCCGCCGGGCCGCCGGGCTGTGTGGCTTCGACGATCGCGCCGATCGGCACGCGCACGCCCGGTTCGGCGTCGCTGTCCACGAAGGCGCCGCGCGTCGAGACGCCGAAGTAGCCCAGCCGCACGCGGCCTTCGCGCTGCAGGCTGCGGT
>JADLGX010000503.1 GCA_020849095.1 Candidatus Eiseniibacteriota bacterium | reverse complement strand
GGCGACGCCATGCGCCAGTGGCCGCCGGTGAACGGCGGCTACAGCGAGAACTTCGCCTCGGTAAACCGCGGCAAGAAAAGCGTCGCGCTGGACCTGAAGAGCCCCGCCGACCGCGATCTTGCGCGCGCCCTCGCGCTCGAGGCGGACGTGCTCGTGGAGAACAACCGGCCCGGCGTGATGGCGCGGCTGGGGCTGGGCTGGGACTGGTTCGGGCCGAGGAAGCCCTCGCTCGTCTACTGCGCCATCTCGGCCTTCGGGCAGGTCGGCCCGCGTTCGGCGGAGGGCGGCTTCGACCTCACCATCCAGGCCGCCACGGGCGTGATGAGCGTCACCGGGGAGGAGGGCGGCGCGCCGGTGAAGTGCGGCGTGCCGATCTCGGACTTCACCGCCGGGCTCTATGCCGCCTTCTCGATCGCGGCGATGCTGCGGCGCGTGCAGGCGGGCGGCCCCGGCGGCACGATCGACGTGCCGATGTTCGCCACCACGCTCGCCGTCGCGGCGCTGCAGGCGAGCGAGTACTTCGGCACGGGCGCGAACCCGCGCCGGCTCGGCTCCGCGCACCCGCGGAACGCCCCCTACCAGGCCTACCGCGCCGCCGACGGCTTCTTCGCCATCGCCGCCGGCAACGACCGGCTGTGGCAGGCGGTTTGCGAGGTCGTGGCCGCGCCGGACTGGGCGCGCGACCCCCGCTTCGCCTCGACCCCGCTGCGCGCGGCCAACCAGGGCGCGCTGAAGAAAATGCTGGAGGCGCGCTTCGCGGGCGAGCCGGCGGCAGCGTGGCTCGCGCGCTTCCGCGCCGCGGGCGTGCCCTGCGCGCCCATCAACGGCTATGCGGAAGCGCTGGCCGACCCGCAGGCCGCGGCGCTCGGCCTCGTGGTGCCCGCCACGCTCCCCGGCGGCCACGCCACGCGCACCGTCGGCTGCCCCGTGCGCCTCGACGGCGAGGCGGTCGCGGTGGACGCGCGCTTTCCCGTGCTGGGCGAACACACCGCCGCTCTGCGGGCGCGGCTGGAGGAGAAGCCATGAACGACCTCGATGCCCTCGCGCCGCTGCGCGAGTTCGTGCGCGGCATGACGCGCCTCGTGGAGCGCACCGACGACGAGGCGGCGCTGCTCGCGGGCGCGCGCCCCCTGCTCGCGGCCCTCATCGCCGACGACCGGTGGCTGCCGGCCGACTGCGCGCAGCCCGACCCGAAGTTCTACCGCCAGTACCTGCTGCACTGCGACCCGCTGGAGCGCTTCTCGGTGGTGAGCTTCGTCTGGGGGCCGGGGCAGAAGACGCCCGTGCACGACCACACGGTGTGGGGGCTGGTGGGCATGCTGCGCGGGGCCGAGCGCTGCCGCCGCTACGAACGCGGCGCCGACGGCAAGCTGCGGCCCGCGGGCGAGGAGCAGGTGCTCGAGCCCGGCGCCATCGAGGCGGTCTCGCCCACGGTGGGCGACATCCACACGGTGGCCAACGCGCTCGCGGACCGGCCCTCGGTCAGCATCCACGTCTACGGCGCCAACATCGGCGCCGTGCGCCGGCACGTGTTCGATGCCGGCACCGGCGCGGCGAAAGACTTCGTCTCGGGATACTCCGCGGCGACCGTGCCCAACCTGTGGGACCGCTCCGCCGCCGTGCGGGCGGCGGCCGCGTGAGCACGGGCGTCGCGACGATCTGGCTGGACCGGCCGGAGAAGGCCAACGCGCTTTCGGCCGCGGCAGTGGATTCGCTTTCGGCGCAGGTCGCCGCCGCCATCGCCGACCCGGCCGTGCATACGCTCGTGTTCCGCGGGCGCGGGAAGCACTTCTGCACGGGCTTCGACCTCTCCGGGCTCGAGGCCGAGACCGATGCCACGCTGCGCGAGCGCTTCGTCGCGCTGGAGAAGCTGCTGCAGGCGGTGTGGCACGCGCCCGTGCGCACGGTCGCGGTGGCCACGGGCCGCGCGTGGGGCGCCGGCGCGGACCTCTTCGCCTCCTGCGACCTTCGCGCGTGCACGGCGGAGGCGACGATCCGCTTCCCCGGCACCGCCTTCGGCATCGTGCTGGGGACGCGCCGCCTCGTGGAGCTGGTGGGCTGGGACCGCGCGCGGCCTCTCGTGACCGACGGCGTGACGCACGATGCCGCGGCCGCGCTTGCCGCGGGGCTCGCGACCGAAATCGTGGAAGGCGACATCGACGCGTGGGTCGCAGCGCGTTGCGCGCCCCCGGTGGCCGACCGCGAGACGCTGGCGCAGGTGCGCGAGGCTACGCGCCCCGACCACCGCGCCGCCGACCTCGCGAGCCTCGTGCGCTCGGCCTCGCGGCCGGGGCTCGTGCGCCGGATCGAGGCCTACCGCGCCGGCCTGAGGAAGTGACTCAGCCCGGCCGCCGGGCGATGAGCGTGCGGAAGCGCTTCACCTTGCCCCCGGGGGCCGCGAAATCCTCGACGGAATCGTGCAGCACTTCCCAGCCGGCGAAGGGTGCTGCGACTTCCTCCGGCCGGAAGAGGTGGTGCTCGTCGGGGTCGAACATCGCGGTGAAGGTCGTGCCCTCGACCAGCACGTTCACCACCGCGACGCCCCCGGGCCTGACGGCATCGCGCACGGCGACGAGGCCCGCGAGCGCCTCCTCGCGCGCGAAGAACATGAGCAGCCCGATGCAGTTGACGGCATCCCAGGTCTCGTCGGGGCGCCACCCCTTCAGGTCCACCGTGCGCACCCAGACATCCAGCCCCGAGGCGAGTGCCCGCTCGGCGAGATCCTCCACCGCGTTCTCGCACGCGTCGTAGGCCGTCACCTGCGCGCCGCGCGCGGCGGCGGCCATCGCGAGGTTGCCCAGCCCGCAGCCGAGGTCGAGCGCCTTGCCGGAGAGGAACGGCAAGGCCCGCTCCTCGAACGGGTTGAGCTGGTAGTCGCCGGCCGCGATCTGGCGCTCGAACTGCGCGCCGAAGAAGGCGACGGC
>JADLGX010000502.1 GCA_020849095.1 Candidatus Eiseniibacteriota bacterium | reverse complement strand
GCACCAAGCGCGTCATCCTCGAGATCTACGACGCGATGGCCGAGGCCGCGCGCACGGGCAAGCCCTACCAGACCCGCCTCGATCCGCCGCCCGGCGATCAGCGTGTCGCACATCCCGAGAGCACCCGCCCCGCGTGGGCGAAGAAGGGAGCGTCGTGACGAAGCGCGCCCCGAAGAAGCTCGCGAAGATCGACGGCGGGAACGTCTTGTCGGCGCCGACGCGAGCCGCGCCGACACTCGCGGTCCCCAACGGCTATGCGGAGTGGCTCGCGGACGTGAAGGCACGCATTCACGCCGCGCAGCAGAGGGCTGCGCTCGCCGTGAACCGCGAACTGCTCGCGCTCTACTGGAGGCTCGGGCGCGATATCCTCGAACGGCAGCAGCTTCACGGCTGGGGCGCTGGCGTCGTGGACAAGGTGGCCGCCGATCTCCGCGCCGCATTCCCGGCAATGAAGGGCTTCTCGCGCGCGAACCTCATGTACATGCGAGCTTTCGCGGAGGCCTGGCCGGAGGACAACTTTGTCCAACAGGCTGTTGGACAATTGCCGTGGGGCCACAACCTAGTCTTGCTCACGAAGCTCAAGGACCGCGGTGCGCGTCTGGCCTACGCCTCCGCCGCGCTGGAGCGCGGTTGGTCGCGCGCGGTGCTGGTGCACCACATCGAGGCACGCACCGTGGACCGGCAGGGAAAGGCGCTCACCAACTTCACTGAACGACTGCCGAAGCCGCAGTCGGACCTCGCGCGCGAGAGCCTGAAAGATCCCTATCGCTTCGACTTCCTCGGCATCGGTCACGACGCCAGCGAGCTCGAGCTCGAAGGCGCGCTGGTCCAGCACATCACGCGCTTCCTGCTTGAGCTTGGCGCGGGGTTCGCCTTCGTCGGGCGGCAGGTGCACATCGAGGTGGGCGGGGAGGACTTCTTCCTCGACTTGCTCTTCTACCATCTGAGGCTGCGCGCCTACGTGGTGATAGAGCTCAAGACAACCGACTTCAAACCCGAGCATCTCGGGCAGCTCGGCTTTTACCTCACGGCGGTCGACGCGCAGGTGAAGGCACCCGCGGATGGGCCGACGATCGGTCTGCTGCTCTGTAAGGGCAAGAACAAGGTCGTCGCAGAGTACGCCCTGCGCGATGGCACCAAGCCCATGGGCATCGCCGAGTACCAGCTCGTTCACGCACTGCCGGCGCAGCTCGAAACCAGCCTCCCGAGCATCGAGCGCATCGAAGCGGAGCTCGCGGGGCCGAAGGCATCGAAGCGGGGGACGCGCGCCGCAAGCACTCGGCAGAAAGCTGCTGCCAAGTCGCGGGTGGCGACGCGGAAGACGCTGCGCCGAAAGGGGCGCGAAGAGTGACGACGCCTCTCTCGCCCATCATTGCTTCGCGGCTCGAAAAGGCTGCCAGCGACAACGGGTTCGATCAGGAGCTTGACCGTGAGGGAGACTGGCTCGCTTTCGGCAGCACCCACTGCCCCCTACGAATCTGGCTTGGCACTTTTGGCGACGCCGTCTTGCTCGCCGCCCTGTCGCAAGAGAACGTGGCCCGCGCCGTCGGCGACTATGGCACCCCGATAGCCGCTCCGATTCCGCCCGGCGCAGCTGGCGGCCGGACGGTGACCAGCATTCCGGCGCTCCACGACCTGCTCCGCCGCGCGTTCCAGCTGAGCAAGACCCTCCCGGACGAGCTGCTTCACACCTTCCAGAAACGGACGGCCTCGCTGCCCAGAACTACCGAGGCCGAGAGACTGGTTGTGCAGCGCGTCGGCCAGGACCTGTTCCGCGAAGGTTTGATGGAATTCTGGGAGGGGAAGTGCGCCGTCACTGGCCTGGCCGTTCCGGAGCTGCTGAGAGCGAGCCACATCAAGCCCTGGGCGGACTGCGGGACCGACGCCGAGCGGCTCGATGTCTTCAACGGGTTGCTTCTCGCGCCGCATCTCGACGCGGCGTTCGACCGAGGGTTCATCACGGTCGAAGACGAGGGGTTGGTCAAGGTTTCCCCCTTGCTCAGCGCCGATGCGCGACGAGAGCTCGGTCTAGAGCGGCATCTGCGGGTGCGCGCCCTTTCGGAACGGCATCAGGGGTATCTGCGGTGGCACAGACACCGTGTCTACCAGTCGGGAGTGGACGATGGCTGACCGGACTTGGGGAGCGATCACGCGCGGGGAGACGTTCGAGGCGCTGGCCACCACTCTGGTGTTCTTCGAGGACTCCAGCGCCGCTCTGTTCGGCCGCCGCGGAAAGGACGGCGGCCAGGACGCCCGATCGGGGAATCGCGAGTGTGTGTACCAGGCCAAGCACCACGAGGACGAATCTGCGGCGAAGGCAATTGCAGACGCGAAGCGAGAAGCCGAGAAGATCAAGGACTATCGTGACCCGAAGCACGCCAGATCCGCGCAGTGGAAAGAGGTCAAACGCTGGCGCTTGGTCACAAACGCGAAGTTCAATCCAAACGATCGGCAGCGGTGGGACTCAGAAGTAGTTCCGGAGTTCGCGAAGCTCGGGCTTGCAGCCGACTACTGGGAGCAAGCCAATCTCGATGCGCTGTTGGACCGATACCCGGAGGTGCACAGATCATTCTTCGATGACGAAACTCGAGCTTTTCTGACGATACCAGAGGTCATTGCGCGCCTCCCCGCGGAGCAACCGTTCGTTCGCCGTGGCAGCCTGCGTCCGTGCTTCGGGCGAAGCGACGAAACTTCGAAGATCCGAGAATTTCTAGATTCCGACGCACTGTTCTTGGTTGCGCATGGGCCTGGCGGGATTGGGAAGACCCGCTTGATCGTCGACGCCGGCGAGCGCATCGCCACAGATGGAGACTGGCAGGTTCTGTGGGCGAACGTTGCGAGCATGCAGGCTACTGGCGCGTGGTTTGGTGCCGTCGTGCCAGAACGCAAGACGCTCCTGGTCGTTGATGAGCCACCCGATTCGCAGCTCCTGCAGCAGCTGGTCGAGCAACTGGACGTGCACGCAAGCAAGTGGAAGATGGCAGTCACCGTTCGCTCGCCGAAGGACCCCGTTCTTCGATTCCTTTTCGGCCCTCGGCTCAAACATCGTGTGAGGGAACTTCAGGTCGAATCCCTCCCTGCAGCAGGCGCCGAGGAGATGTGCCGAGACTTGCTGCTGTCTGGTCCCATCGCCGCGGGTGGCGCGGCGGACGTTGCAGAAATGGCCCACGAACTCGCACGGCGATTTTCACGGTATCCGGTATGGCTGGGGCTCGCCGTGCACCTTCTCGAGACACGCGGAAACCTGACTGCG
>JADLGX010000501.1 GCA_020849095.1 Candidatus Eiseniibacteriota bacterium | reverse complement strand
TGAACACCGTGGTGTTCGACAAGACCGGCACGCTGACGCGCGGGGCGCCGCAGCTGACGGACGTGGTGTGCGCCCCCGGCGTGACGGAGTCGCGCCTGCTGCAGGCCGCCGCCACCGCCGAGTCGCGCAGCGAGCACCCGCTCGCCACCGCCGTCGTGCGCGGCGCGCGCGAGCGCGGCGTGGAGCCGCTGGCGCTCGACGACTTCGGCGCCTCACCCGGCAAGGGCGTGTACGCGCTCGCCGGCGGACGGGCGTTCGTCGCCGGCCGCGGGGGCATGCTGGCGGACTTCGGCGCCTCGGATGCGGCGCTGGCCGCCGAGCGCGAAGCGCTCGAGGCGCGCGCCCGCACGGTGATCGCCGTCGCCGAGGGCGGCGAGCTGCTCGGGCTGCTGGGGCTGGCCGACACCGCGCGCCCCGACGCGGCCGCCACCGTGAAGGCGCTCGAGGCGGACGGCATCGAGGTGTGGCTGCTCACCGGCGATCACGCGCGCACCGCGAACGCGATGGCCGCCGCCGTGGGGATCCCGCCCGCGCGCGTGCTGTCCGAGGTGCTGCCCTCCGAAAAGCGCGACCGGGTCGCGAAGCTGCAGGAGCAGGGCCGCGTGGTCGCCATGGTGGGCGACGGCATGAACGACGCGCCCGCGCTCGCGCAGGCCGACGTGGGCCTGGCCATGGCCAGCGGCACCGACGTGGCCATGGAGGCCTCCGGCTTCACGCTCGTGCGCGGCGAACTGGCGGCGGCGCGCGACGCGCTGCGCCTGGCCCGCCGCACGTTGCAGGTGATCCGCCAGAACCTGTTCTGGGCGTTCGCCTACAACGTGGTGCTCATTCCCATCGCGGCCGGCGCGCTGGCGCCGCTGCTCGCGCACAACGAACCGGGCGGCCCGCTCTGGGGCTGGCGAGGGACGCTGCACCCCATGCTGGCCTCGCTCGCCATGGCGCTTTCGAGCGTCTCGGTGGTCACTTCGTCACTGCGGCTCCGCCGCTTTCACTGACCCTCCAACCGAGGAGATTCCCGATGCGCAGACTGCTGATGTCCGCCGCGATGCTCGGCGTGCTGCTGGCCGCCGGAGGCGGCTGTGCTCCCCCGAGCGGTCCCAAAGAAATCCGTGTCACCGCGAACGAGAAGGGCTTCGAGCCCGCCACGCTCACGGTGGAGAAGGGCCGGCCCGCGATCCTGATCATCACCCGCACGAGCGATGCCACCTGCGCGACCGAGGCCATCTTCACGGAGACCGGCCGGCGCTACGAGCTGCCGCTCAACGAGGAGGTGCGGATCGACGTGCCGACCGACGCGGCCACCACGCTGCACTACGCCTGCGGGATGAACATGTACAAGGGCGAGATCGTGGTGAAGTAGCCGGATTCCCGCGTTAGAACCGCGGCGGCCGCGCGAAGTGGGGGTATATCCACCCTCCCCGCGCGGCCATCTCCTTGCCGGCCGCGCGATCCGGACCCCGTCACCAGGAGCCGCGCGTGCGCCTCGATTCCCGATTCTCCCTGGCCGCCCTCCGGGCCGCCGCCGCCGTGCTGACTGTCGCCACTCTGGCCGCCTCACCCGTCCGCGCGCAGGAAGCCCTGCCGTGGGGCGCTCCCGTGGGCAGCGACCCCTGCACCGCCGAAGGGCGGCTCGAGCAGGCGCTGGCGGAGGATCCCTCGCTCGCCGCGAGGCGCGAGCTGTTCGAGGCGCTGGTGCGTGAGGCCGAGCGCAAGGGGCTGGGCTCGCTCAAGGCGACCGCGGCCGGCCCGAGCTTCGTGATCCCGATCGTGGTGCACATCGTTCACCAGAACGGCCCCGAGAACATCTCGGACCAGCAGGTGCTGTCGCAGATCTGGGCGCTCAACCGGGACTTCGCGAACACGCCCGCCGGGCCCGCGCCCGCCGTGAACACGAACATCCAGTTCTGCCTCGCGTCGCAGCTGCCGCCCGCGAGCCCCGTGACCTGGTCCACCACGCCCGGCATCACGCGCACGGTGTCGCCGCAGACCATGCACACGTACGGCGTGCCCGCGAGCGAAGTGGCGCTCAAGGCGATCGACTACCTGCCCTCGAACCAGTACCTGAACATCTGGGTCGTCAACAACATCGCGGGCGGCGGTGGCGGCGTGGCCGGCTACGCGACGTTCCCGGGCACCGTGCCGGCCGCGGTGGACGGCATCGTGATCCGCTACACCTGCTTCGGCGCCAACGGCACGCCCTACGGCGGGCCGTACCCCGCGCTGCTGCCGACCAACAACCTCGGCAAGATCATGACGCACGAAGTAGGGCACTGGCTGAACCTGTTCCACACGTTCCACCTGGGCTGCGTCGCGCCCGGCGACCAGGTGTCCGACACCACGCCCGAGGCCGTGTGCCGCACCGGCTGCCCGGTCAGCTCGCTCACGTCGTGCACCGCCGTGAACGACCCGGTCGAGAACTTCATGGACTACACGAACGACGTCTGCCGCTTCGCGTTCACCGCGGGCCAGACCTCGCGCATGCACTCCGCCATCTCCTACTACCGCTCGACGCTGGTGAGCGCGCAGAACCTGATCGACGTGGGCTGCCCCAGCGGACTGAACGCGCTCATCTCGGCCTCGCGCGGCCAGATCTGCGCGCCGGACGCCGTGCAGTTCACCACGCCCGCTTCGGGCGCGGGCTACACGTACGCGTGGTCCTTCCCCGGTGGCACGCCCGCCAGCG
>JADLGX010000500.1 GCA_020849095.1 Candidatus Eiseniibacteriota bacterium | reverse complement strand
GTGTCGTTCGCCCTGCCGAACGGCGCACCCGCCGTTCTCGACCTGCTCGACGTCCACGGCCGCAGCGTGCGCTCGCGGGCCGTCGGCTCGCTGGGCGCGGGCGAGCACCGGGTGCGGTTCGAGCAGCCCGAGAATGTCGGGCCCGGTGTCTACTGGATCCGGCTTCGCCAGGGCGCCGAGCAGCGAGTCGCGAAGGCGGTCGTGTTGCGATAACGCGATCACCAGCCGTCATGCGGGGGCGCGTCCGGTCAGTCCGGGCGTTAGATGCGGCCGCTCGCCACGAAGGACTCGGTGAACCCTGCGACATCCTGCGGGTTCGATCGGTGGCGCGTCACGAGTCGGCCGCAGTCGAAAGGAACCCCTCCATGCGCAGGACGCACGCTATCACTCTGGCCCTGGCCGTTCTGGCGCTGGTGGCTCCGCCCGCCGCCCGCCACTGTGCGGCCCAACTCGGCACTGAAGTCGTGCACGAGGGACTCCTCCATACTCCCCTCGGAGCGGCCGACGTCAGTATCAGCGGCCTCACTGGCCGGCTGCAGGTGGCGAATATCGGAAGCAGCGGCCAGGACGGGGTCGAGATCAGCTGGGTCGCCGGCGCGCGGGCGATGGCGTTTTCCCAGCCGGACTTCGAATCGGAACTCGGCACGCCCGGCTGTGTGCAGACCATCGTCCTGCGCGGCACGGTGTCAGGCGCTCCCGTCACCATCGGAACGGTGCAGGTGACGCGCAACAGCGACGGAAGCGAAACCTTGCAGCCCGACTTCTCCGGTGTGCACGCGCCCGAATGGTCGGTGGAACTCCTCGACGCCGCGGGTGGGGTCGTCTACTCGAGCTGCTGCAAGCATGTCGGCTGGGACATCAAGGTGAGCAAGCCGCCACTGGTTGCCGGGGCGAGTCAGGCGGACACGGGAAAGTATGGCAAGTGGATCGAGATCGAGTCGGTCACTCTCGGCAGTCAGTCGGTCGTGATCACGTACCCGGAGCCGATGCTCGCCGAGGACGGCCCGAGCCTGGTCGCGTGCCGTGGCGTGCGCTTCTCGCGCAACGCCGGTGACGAAGTCAGTTCCGTCGGGCCCGTCGGAATCCACGGCCAGTGGCCGGTGGGGACCGGGCCGGGATCGTTCGCGCTCGCGCTCGAACCGGTGACGCCGCCGTGCGCCGGCCTGGACTGTCCGAACGGCCCCGGCACTTCGCTGCGAGTGGTCGGCGACGGGCAGTTCTCGCTCGGCCAGCCTCTGGATCCTCAACTGACCGCCACGCCCAAGGACTCGACGCGCAAGATCCGGCTTCGGGAAAGCCCCACCCGGCCCAGTCATTCGACCCGCCCGCCCATCAAGCGGTTGTCGCTCGCCATCCTCAATCCGGCCTCGAGCGGCCTGAGCGCAAATCCGCTGGAGTGGCGCGCCGAAGGCACGGTGAATGGCATCGAGAACCAGGAACTGTGCACGATGGAGTGCGTGATCGCCGGTGGCCAGGCGCAGTACGTGCCCGACTTCTCGGCGTTCGGCTACACCAGTTATCGCGTGACGCTGCGGTCCGGTGGCGCGGTGCTGGCGGAAGTGGTGGATCCCGTCGGTGGGTTCACGGTCGTGCCCTCGGGCCCGGACGAGGACATCCAGGTCGAACTCGTCGCTGGCGGCCCGCGAATCATCCGCAACTGCCGGACGCCTCCATGCCCGGGCGAGCCCGTCATCGTCAACGGCCTCGTGTACTTCGCGGATCAGATCGAAGTCGAGGGCATCGCCCAGACGGGTGCGCACGTGCCCGCAGCGATCGCCGGCACGCTCACCGATTTGGCCGCACTCGAAGTTGCCTCATTCGATGCGATCACCGTCTACGGCGGCAATGCCGCGCTGGTGAACCCCGTCGCCGGTGTCGACCCTCGCGCCGCGACCCTCGACTTCGCGCGTCCGCGAGTCTCGCCCAATCCGGCGCTGGGTTCGGTGCGTGTGCAGTTCGCCTTGTCTCGCGACGGGCATGCACGGATCACGGTGGCGGATGTGGCCGGGCGCACGGTGCGCCAGTTGGCCGACACCGAGTTTGCCGCGGGCGGGCACGACATCCTCTGGGACGGTCGCACGGATGCCGGACGCCAGGCGCCCGTGGGAGTGTTCTTCGTGCGAGTCGAGAGTGGCTCGGCGAGCCGGGTCACGCGGCTGACGAAGCTCTGGTAGGCGACTCCGAGGGCGCAAGCGCGACGACTTCGGGCGCGAAGCGAATCCGCTTCGCGCCCGGAGTCCGTTCGGCGTCAGTGCCAGTCGCCCGACGCCACGAAGCCCGCCCAGTGGAACGGGTGCGTGGACTCGCCGGCCGCGCGGCGGCGCGCGAGCTCGTCGCGCATGGCGCCGTTCACGCTGGCCGCCGTGTCCTCGCCGCGCAGGCGGTGGCGATAGAGCGCGGCCATCCAGCGCCGCGTGGATTCATCCTCCACCGACCACAGGCTCGACAGCACCGTGCGCACACCGGCCACCTGCAGCGCCCGGCGCAGGCCGAACACCCCTTCGCTGCGTCCGATCTCGCCGACGCCGGTGTCGCAGGCGGACAGCACGGCCCACTCGACGCCGCCCAGGTCGAGCGCGGCCAGCTCCTCGGCCGTGAGCACGCCGTCCTCGCCGTCGGCGGGCGCGTCGGCGCGGCGGTTCGCGCCGGTGAGCGCCAGCCCGGACAGGCGCAGCGGGCTGTCCTCGCCCGAGCGCGCGGTGGATTCCGTGGCGCCGGCGGCCGGCGCCTGCGCGAGCCCGCCAATGCCGCGCCCGCCTTCCGGGGCGGTGCCGCAGTCCGGACTCACGAAGAACCCGTGCGTCGCCAGGTGCAGCACGCGGTGCCCCGGCGCGAGCCGCTTGAGCGCGGCCTCGGTGGCTGCCGCACCCTCGAGTCGCATGGCGGGTTCGGCGCTGCGCGCGCCGCGCCACGCCTCGGCCACGGCTTCGGCCTCGGCCCGAGTGCCGGGCAGCGGCGCAAAGCGCACGGCGCGAAACTCCGAACAGCTCGTCACCTTCCCGCGCCACGTGCCGCCCGCCGGTGCGGCGGAAGCCAGCAACTCGGCCGGCGCCACGGCGGTGCCGAGCGAGTCGAACCACGCGCCGCCCACCGCGAGCAGACCCCGACCGGGCGACGTGCCGGCGTCCACGGGCGCCAGGTCGCGCTCGCTCGCGAGCAGGTGCACGTCCACGCCGCGCTCCACCAGCGCGCGCCCGTCGGCGCCGGGCAGCGCGGCGAATGGCACCACATTGAGCTCGCCGTCGGGCACCACGAATGCGCGCCTGGCGCCGCCGAGACGGTTCTCGATGGGGTCCCAGATCGCGCGTCGCAGGGTGGCGCCGCTCGCGAGCCACGCGTCGTGCGACGAAGCGGGCCGGGCGAGGTCCGCGCGCCAGGCGCGCGCCAGCGAATCCACGTGCGCGGCCGGGCCGAGCGCCACCACGGTCGCCGCTCCGCCGGGCGAGGGCAGCACGAACGCGAGGAGCTGGTCGGTGCCGCGCGTGCCGGCCTCGCGGCGCTCGGGCGAGTAGCGCGCATACGCGACCAGCGCGCCGCCGGCGGGCAGCCCCTTGGCCGCGGCCTCGAGGCGCGCGTTGGAGCGCGCCTGCTCGTCGCGAAACGCGCGGCTGCTCGCGCCCAGCGCCCGCTGGGTCTTCTCCAGGCTGCGGTTCGCGCGCGCGAGCCGGTCGGCAAAGGCCGAGTCGCCACGCGCCCCGCGGACGACGAGCGCCGCGAGCGCGCCGCTCGCGCTCTCGTAGGCGCGCCGCAGCGAATCGGTGGCCGGCGCTTCGGCGCGGCGCAGCGCGCGCCGGCGCGCGGCGAGTTCGTCCAGCACCTGCGCGCGATCGGCGGCGACCACGTCCCAGACGCGGCGCACGTCCGCGGTGCCGGGGCGCCCCCGCGCGAGGAGCGACATGGCCACGTCGCGGCCCGACGCCCGCACGTCGGCGTAGAGCAGCGCCTCTCGCTCCGACAGCGTGCGCGACTGCAGCTCGAACTGCCTCGCCCCCGCGGCTTCGGCTTCGAGCGCCAGCGCGAGCGCGCCCGCCGTGTCGCCCATGCGGCCGCGGGCGTTCGCGAGGTCGGCGGTGAGGTCGGCGGTCAGCGGATGTCCCGCACCCAGGGCGCGCGTGGCGACTTCGCGGCCGGACGCGTACGCGCCGTCGGCCCCGCGCGCGTCGCCCATCGCGAGGCGCGTGTGCCCGATGCGGCGCAGCACCGTCGCCAGGCGCGCGTCGCCGGCACGCACGGAGTCGCGGACCGCCCGTTCGGCGCGCGCATAGAGCGCGAGCGCACCAGCGTGGTCGCCGTCGGCGCGGCGGATGTCGCCCAGCGTGAGCAGTTCGTTCAGCAGGTTCGGGCTCGCGGTGTCGTACGCCTCCTCGCGCGCCGTCAGCGCGCGCTCGGCCTGCGTGCGGGCCGAGTCGCGCTCGCCCAACACCAGCAGCAGCCGCGCGAAGTCGCCGCGCGCGCGCGCGGTTTCCGCGTTCTCGGCGCCCTGGACCTTGATACGGCTCGCGAGCGCCGATTGGCGCAACGGTCGCGCCGCGGCGAAATCGCCCATCTCCTCGAGCAGGCCCGCGAGCCCTTCGGCGCTGCTCGCCGCCTGCGTGCTGTTGGGGCCCATCGCCACCCGCAGGATGTCGTAGGCGCGCTGCATCTCGCGCCGGGCGTTCTCGTAATCGCCGGCCGCGCGATGCATCGAGCCCATGAGCCGGTGGCCGTTGGCGCCCTCCGACTGCGCATTGTTCTGGGGCAGGTCCCAGATCGCGAGCGCGCGGGCCAGACGCACGCGCGCCGAATCCGTCTCGCCCATCTGGTTCAGTATTTCGGCCTGATTGAAGATCGCGCGCGCCAGCCGCGTGTCGCCCGCCCCGCGCGCGGCGCGGCGGATGGATTCGCAGCGTTCGAACCCCGCGAGCGCCTCGGCGTAGCGGCCCTGCCGCGCCGCCGCGATGGCGATCGTCTCGACCGGGTCCGCGGTCTGCGGGCTGCCCGCGCCGAAGCGCGCCTCACGCAGCGCCAGCGCTCGCTGTGCGTCGCGCGCCGAGCCGGGGTAGTCGCCCAGCGTGGAGCGCCGCGAGGCCTGCGAAAGAAGCGCCGACGCCACGGCGGAAGTGTCGTATGGCGCCAGGCGTTCGAGCAGCGCAATCTGGCGCTCGCCGAGCGCCAGCGCTTCGCCCGCCCGCGCGATCGTGGTGAGCACGGCCGCCATGCGTTGGAGCGGCGCGATGAGCGCCGGATGATCGGGGCCGAGCTGGCGCTCGAGGATGCCGAGCGCTTCGCGCGCCGCCGGCAGCGTGCGGCCGCTGACGGCGCCGCGGGCCGGATTCACCGCGTCGTACTGATTGAGCCAGGTGGTCGCGATGGCCAGCGAATCCACGGGCGTCCGCGCCGCCAGCCGGGCGCGCAGCGCGAGGTTCAGCGTGTCGGCGCGGTCGTAGAACTTCACGCGGGCGCGGTGCATGTCGCGCCCGTCCAGATGGGGCAGCCGCAGCGTGTCGCCCTGGGTGATCAGGTCGCGCACGGCCTGGAAGGCGGTGGAGTCTCCGGCCGACGGCACGAAGCGGCGGCCCTCGTAGCGCGACGGACCCGGCGTCCCCGCCGCGAGGGCGAGATCCGAGGAGGCGGCCGCAAGCAGCGCGGCGAGCAGGAAGCGCGCAAGGCGCGGGGAGTGGAGCATGGGGGGGTGTCGGCGAGTCGAGTGGCGCAGTTTAAACGAGTTTTGGTCATTCGAAACGGAATACCTGTGACCTCGCCCGCGCTTCTCGACTACCGCACGCCCGGCCTGCCGGCACGGGACGCGCCCCTACTTCCTCACGAACAGGCTGTACGTCGCGAACAGGTCGCTCTCCAGCTTCATCCCGTTCGCGCCCGCGTCCCAGCCCAGCGCGTGTCCCATCGCACGGGCGGCCGGGCCATCGTCGCGGTCGAACTCGAGCACGCGAAACCCTGCCGCCTCCCACATGGCGCGCGGGAACGGGCAGCGGCCGTCCGCCCACGGGATGTAGGGCTTGCCCGGGGCCGCCGGCGCGGGGCAGAGGTTGTAGATCATCACCATGCCGCCCCGGCGCACACCGCGCGCGAGCGCCGCCACGAAAGCGCTGTCGCTCACGCCGAGATGCACCAGCATGCGCGCGTCCACCGGTTCGGCCGGGTGCAGGTAGCCGTTCTTGAGCGTGTTCTTGCTCACGAACAGGTCCAGCCCTTCTCCCACCTCGCGGACCACGCGCTCATCGGCCGGCCACTGGCCCGTGGCGAGCTGCACGGTGCCCGAGCCCACCACACCCCGGTCGCCGGGCTCGCTGTAGAGCGCCGGCAGCAGCGGGTCCACGTCGATCCCCACCGTCTGCGCGCCGCTTTCGGCCAGCAGGCGCAAGTGCCCCAGCATGCCGCAGCCGAAGTCCGCGATGCGCTTGCCCCGCACGCCGCGCAGGCCGCGCTCGCCCAGGATCTCGAGCGTGCGCACGTAGGCGAGCGGGGAGCCGTAGCGAGTGTCGTAGTAGAAGCGCTCGTCGAGCTCGCGCGGCACGAGCCGGGCGCGCACGCTGTCCGGAAGCGCGGCCGCCTCGCGCGCGCTCCACGCCCGCGTGCGCGCCGAGTCGCGATACACCGTGCGCGGCGTGATGCGCGGCAGCTGGGGCACCTGCGCCAGGAAGTCGCGCGCGACAACGGTGCGCGTGAGCGGCTGCAGCGCGCGCGCCTGCTCGGCGAGCGTGGCGAGGTGGGAAGGGGCTTCGTCCGCGACAGCGGCCGGCGCGAGGAACAGGAGTGCGGCGAACACGGCGGGTGCTGCGCGGAAGGTCGTCATGCGGCGCAGCGTGCCGCGCGGACCGGCGCCAGCGCGAGGGCGGGACGACGGGCGCGGGAGAACGGCGGGCGGGAGCGGCCGGGCGGGCGCCGTGCCCGGCGTTCCGCCTTCGTCCGCGCCGCCGAAGCGTTCGCGTCCCGAATCGCCGCGCCCGGCCATGCGCTCTGGCGGCCTCGCGCCACGCGGGGCACCATGCCGCTCCATTCCTCGTCCCCTCCACCGGAGCCTCCGTCCATGCCCCCGTCGAACCATTCGCTCGCACTCGTGATCGCGGTCTCGACCGCCCTCTTCACCGCGCTCCTCGTGCCGGCCCTGGTGCGCGCCGCTGGCGCGAAGCTCACGGGCACCATCGTCGTGGTGAACCAGAAGTCCGACAGCATCACGCTCGTGGACTTGGCGACGCTCGAGGCGTACCGGCACGTGAAGGTCGTGGCCGCGCCCCACGAGGCGGCCGTGTCGCCGGACGGCCGCACGGTGGTGGTCACGAACTACGCTCGGCCCGGCGAGCCGCAGCGCTGGCTCAGCGTGATCGCGCTGCCCTCGGGCGAAACGCTGCGCACCATCGACCTGGCGCCCTTCCGCAAGCCTCACGACGTGCGCTGGGTGGACGCCGAGCGCGTCGTCTGCACCGCCGAAGCCGACAGCGCGCTGCTCGTGGTGCATGTGGGCACCGGCGCGGTCGAGCGGGTGATCCCCACCGGGAACGCGCTTTCGCACATGCTCGCGCTGTCCACGGACCGCCGCCGGATCTACTGCTCGAACATGACCGCCGGCAGCGTGAGCGCGTTCGATTTCGCCACGGGTAAGAAGCTCGCCGACATCCCGACGGGCAAGGAGTGCGAGGGCGTCGGCGTGTCTCCCGACGGCCGCTGGGTCGTGGCGGGCAATCGCGCCGAGGACACCATCTCGATCATCGACGCCGAATCGCTGAAGGTCGTCGCTCGCGTCGCGTCGCCCGGCTTTCCGTACCGCGTGCAGTTCACGCCCGACGGCCGGCACGCGCTCGTGCCGCACGCGCAGTCCGGCGCGCTCGTGATGCTCGACGTGGTGAAGCGCAAGGTGACGCGTGTGATCACGCTGAGCGGGACGCAAGTCGAGGATCCCTCGACCGCCGGCGTCTTCCCGCATCCGGACGGCCGGCACGCGTTCGTCACCGTGCGCAACGACGACTCGGTGCTCGTGCTCGACCTCGCGACGGGCAAGACGATCGCGCGCGTGCCGGCGCAGGCGAGCCCCGACGGCGTGGCCTGGTCGCCGATCGGGCGCTGACGCCCGCTCGCCGGTCCGCCGCCGGCATGCCGATGCGCGCGGCCCAACTGCTAGTCTCGCCGCCATGAACGATCTGGCGGAGCAGTTCGGTGACATTGATGTCTATCTGTTCGACCAGCTGTTGCGCGGGCGGATCGCTCCCGGCATGCGCATCCTCGACGCGGGCTGCGGCGGCGGCCGAAACCTCGTCCACCTGATGCGCGAGGGATTCGAGGTGTGCGGCGCCGACAGCAGCCCCGCGGCGATCGAGGCGGTCCGGGCGCTGGCGGCTCGTCTGGCACCTTCGCTGCCCGCCGACGCGTTTCGCGTCGAGCCCGTCGAGCACATGTCGTTTCCCGATGCGTCCGCGGACGTCGTGATCGCCAGCGCCGTGCTCCATTTTGCCCGCGACGATGCGCACTTTGGCGCGATGCTCGCCGAATGCTGGCGCGTCCTGCGGCCCGGCGGATTGTTCTTCGCGCGGCTCGCCTCCACCGCGGGCCTCGACGGCCAGTTGGTCGCGCTCGGCCACAACCGGTTCGTGTTGCCGGACGGCTCGACCCGCTACCTCGTGGATGAAGCGCGCCTGTCGGCGTCGGCCGCCGCGCTCGGCGGTGAACTGGCCGATCCGCTCAAGACGACGCTCGTCCACGGCATGCGCAGCATGACGACCTGGGTCCTGCGCAAGGCCCGGGCGTGACCGTTCCGCCGCTGCTGTTCGACCCGACCGATCCCTCCGTCGCGCGGGACCCGTTCCCGACCTACGCGCGCCTGCGGGAGTCCCATCCGGTGTGGCGCTCGCCCGCGAGCGGCATCTGGTTCCTCACGCGGCACGCCGACGTGCACGCGGCGTGGCGTGACAAGCGTCTCGGTTCCAGCTTCACGCACCGCTACACGGCGGAGGAGTTCGTCGCCGACGGCGAGCTTCCCCCGTGGCACGACGCTCGGTACGCCGACTTCGCCGCCTTCGAGCGCTGGGACCTCATCTCGCTCGAGCCGCCCGACCACACCAAGCTGCGCCGGCTGGTCGTCGAGGCGTTCACGCCGCGCGCGATCGAGCGCCAGCGCCCGGTCGCCCAGCGCCTCGTGGATCAGCGCCTGGCCGCCGGACGCGAGCGCGGCACGCTGGACCTGGTGCGCGACATCGCCGAGCCGCTCTCGCTCGCCATCATCTGCGACTTGATCGGCGTGCCGCCATCCGACCGCTCGGCGGTCCTCGCCCTGTCGCACGACGTCGTCGCCATGTACGAGCCGCAGCCGCCCGATGCGCAGAAGGCGCGCGCCAACGCCGCGGCGCGCGAGTTCATGGACTACACCGCCGGCCTGATCGCGGAGCGCCGGCGAACTCCCGCGGACGACCTGCTGGGCGGGCTGCTCGATGCGGTGATCGACGGGGAGCGGTTGAGCGATGAGCAGGTGACGAGCACGGTGATGCTCTTGCTCATGGCGGGACACGAAGCGTCCGTGAACGCGGCGGGCAACGGCGTCGCCGCGTTCGCCGCGCATCCGGAGCAGTGGGACCTGCTGAGGTCGGACGCCGCGCTTCTCAAGCCCGCCATCGAAGAGACGCTGCGCTTCGATCCTCCGCTGCAGTTCTTCCAGCGCTGGGTGCTCGAAGAGGGCTTCGAGGTGGAGGGCACGCCCGTGCCGCGCGGTGCGCGCGTGGGACTCATGATCGGCTCGGCGAATCGCGACCCGCGCCGCTATCCCGAGCCCGACGCATTCCGTATCGCGCGCGGCGAGGCGTCGCACCTGTCGTTCGGCGGCGGGATCCACTTCTGCCTGGGCGCGCCGCTCGCGCGGCTCGAGCTCGAGGTGCTGTTCGGCTCGCTGGCCGCCTCGCTGCCGCGGATCGAGCTGCTTCCGGGCGCGGTGCGCCGGCCGGGCTTCCAGTTTCGCGGCTACTCGAGCCTGCCGATCGCCCCGACCGCCTGACGGCGCGGCGGGGTGTCGTAACGGGCCGGGCGAGCCCTCGGGGGAGGGGTACCCGCTCGCGCTCAGCTCACGCTTTGCGCGCCGCGCGAGTGCGCGGCCGGCCCTTCGAGGTGGACGGCTCCGGCTCGGGGCCCGCGACAGCGGCGAGCACGGACGTCAGGACGTAGGGAGTGCGCTTTCCGCCGGGTTCGCGCGCACGCAGCCGCGCCACCAGTTCGCGGACGGTCTGTTCGAGTTCGCGGCGCTCGGCCGGCGTCAGCCAGACGCTCGAGCGGTGCGCGCTCGGGTGGGGGCCTTCTCCGGCGACCGCCGCGCGCATCGCACGACGAAAGTCGCGCACGCTCGCGCGCGCGATGGTGCCCACGATGCGCTCGGCGTTGGACGCATGGCTCCGGCCGGCCGCGGCCGAAGCGAGCCGCAGGTGCTCCTTCTTCAGGCGCCACACGCTGCCGGGCCGCCCTCCCGTCGACGCTCCGATCCCGGGTTCGACGATCCCCGCGCGCTGCAGCGCCCGCAGATGGTGATAGAGCGTGTCAGGACGCCTGCCGAGCCGCCGGGCGAGCTCTGCCGCCGCGAGCGGTGGCGAGTTCTCGAGAATGACGACGAGGTCCTGGCGGACGGGGGAAGCGAGCGCCCCGAGCACGCGCGGTTGGGGCTGAACGGTCCAGCGAGCCATGGAAGCAGTCTGTCACTTTTAGAAATCTACGGCAATGGTTCAAAAAGTCGGCCGCGACGTCTCGCCTATCCCCGCCGATGCCTCCGCGCAGCCGGGCGGCCCAGGGGCACCGGACACCTGGACGAGCCGTTCCTCGTCCTGCTCACGCCCCTCGGCACGCCCGTCGAGCGACTACCGCAGCACCAGCACCTTGTGCACGCCCCGCTCGCGATCGGTTTCGAGCCGCAGGAAGTAGACGCCGTTCGGCAGCGCCCGGCCGGCGCCGTCCGTCGCGTTCCACACGCGCTCCTGTCGTCCCGCCGGCAGCACGCCGTAGTCCCAGCGTCGTATCGCCCGTCCGGAAACGTCGAACACCGCGAGAGCCACGCGTGAGGATCGGGGCAGGTCGAACGTCACGCGCGACTGCGAGCGGACGGGATTCGGATGCGTCGGGTAGAAGCGAAACACTCGCGGTGCCACCGGACCGTCCCCCACGTCGAGCGCGCCGGGCTGCCCGCCGATCCAGAAGCCGCCGCGCAGCGTGAACGCTCCGCCGGCGAGACTGCCCGCGTCGCTCTGGCCGATGGTCGAGCCGAGCCGCAGGTTTCCGGCGGTCGCGAATGAGACGCCGCCGCAGTCGATCGTCCGCCACGTGATCGGATCGAACGCGTGGGCGCAGGTCGCGAGCATCGCGGCCCAGGTCGTCAGGGCCACCACCACCGACAGCATGCGCGCGCGGCTCATCGGGGACCCACCGCGATGAAGTAGAAGTCCGTGTCGGCCGCCGAACCGGATCCGTTGACGATGCGGATCACCACCGCGACGTTGGTCGGCGTATTGACCATCGCGAAACGCGCCACCGTGCCGTTCGACTCGGCCGAGGCGGTGACGATCGGAAACTGCCCCGCGGGAAACGTCGGGCTGAAAGTCAGCGAATACACCCCGACCGCGGTGCGCGAGGCGGTGAATCCGCTGCCGAACAGAACACCCCCGGCGGACGACACCTTGCCGCGGATGAAGCGGAGGTTCTCCGAGCTCGAGGGCGCGAAGTACTGCCCGGTCGGGCCCAGTCGGACATCGCCACGAACCTCGAGCTTGCTCGCGGGCGTCGAGGTGCCGACGCCGACGTTGCCGGTGGACGTGACCCGCAGCCGCTCGCCGCTGCTCCACAGCGCGATGTCGCCGCCCGCGCGCGCGTTCGCCATGGTCATGACCGGACTGCCGGGCGTGCCGTAGCCGATCCATCCCGTCTCGGCGGTGGGGTTCCAGAAGGCGACATAGCCCGCCTGCTGCGAGGCGACCGCCATGTCCTCCAGGATCAGGGCGGGGCCGGTCGCCTTGACGTGCAGCGGGTACGCGGGAGTCCTCGTGCCGATGCCCACCTTGCCCTGCATGTAGTTCAGGTTGCTGCCCACGAGCTGCCAGGGCCCGAGCGCGTACGGCGCACCGGTGATCGGCTGCCGCGGACCGAGCACCGTCGTCGCGCCGCACGTGGAGTCCGCGCAGATCTCGATCTGCAGCCAGCGCGCCTCACCATTGAAAGCCGAGTTGCTGAACTGGTCGCCTTCGTTCAGCACGACCGAGAAGATGCCGCCCGTGACGGCCACGTTCGCGATCACCTGCGTGTCGCCGATCTGCGAGCCGCCGGTGGGAGGCGTGCCGGTGCCGGGCGCATCCCACAGCCGGAAGCTCAGCGACACCGTGCCGTCGAGCGGCACGCCGGACTGCTGGAGCTGGCCCTGGTACGTGAAGCCGTGGCCGAGCGGAACCGCGGCGGCGGGACCGGATCGCGCCAGCAGCAGCACGGCGAGCAGCGGCAGGAGGAAGAGAGGGCGTTTCGGCATGGGGGTCTCCCGGGTTCGAGGGCTGCGGTGGGCGGCTCGCGGAGACAGGCGAGGTCGCGCGAAACGGCAAACGATCGCGAGCGCCGCTCTCATCGCCGCCCGATCACGATGAGGTCGAAGTAGCAATCGACAGGCGTTCCCGACCCGCTGATGACCCGGATCGTGCACGAGCCCGCAAGGTGCGAACTGATGACGGCGATGCGATCCAGAGTGCCCTGGCAGGTGGCCGTGATGCTGGGCTGGTCCAGGAAGGCGGTGTCGAACGTGATCGCGTAGACGCCGGTGCCCGTCCTCGTCGAGGTGAATCCGGATCCGAAGACTCGCGTCCCGCTGCCTGCAACCACTCCGCGAACGATCCGGAAGTTGTATTCGCCGCCCGTCGCGAGGAGATCGCCGGCCGAGCCCAGGCGGATGTCTCCGCGCACGTCGAGCTTGGACGCGGGAGTCGAAGTGCCGATGCCGACGTTTCCGGTGGAACGGACCCTCAGCCGCTCGCCGCCGGACCAGAGCACGATGTCCCCGCTCGCTCGCGCGTTGGCCATGGTCATGACCGGGCTGCCGGGCGTGCCGTATCCGATCCACCCGGTCTCCGACGTGGGGTTCCAGAAACCGAGATAGCCCGACTGCTGCGACGCGATTGCCTTGTCCTCCAGGATCAGCGCGGGGCTGGTGGCCTTGATGTGCAGCGGGTGCGCGGGCGCCGCCGTGCCGATGCCGACATTTCCCTGCATGAAGCTGATGCTCGTGCCCGTGAGTTGCCACGGACCGAGCGCATACGGCGCCGCGGTCACCGGCTGCCGGGGGCCGAGCACGGTGGTCGTCGCGCACGTGGAGTCGGCGCAGACTTCCACCTGCAGCCAGCGCGCCTCTCCGTTGAACGCCTGCGCGCCGAACTCGTCACCCGCGTTGAGCGCGACCGAAAAGACGCCGCCGGCGACGATGGTGTTCGCGAGCGTCTGTGTGCCCCCGATCTGCGTGCCGCCGGTGGGGGGCGTGCCCGTCCCTGCCGCGTCCCACAGGCTGAAGCGCAGGGAGACCGTGCCGTCGACCGGCACGCCGGCCTGCTGGAGCTGACCCTGGTACGTGAAGCCGTGGCCGAGCGGGGCTGCCGCCGATGGACCCGGCGTCGCCATGAACAGGAGGGCGAGCAGCAGGAACAGGATCGAGTCACGCTTGGGCATGGGTGCCTCCTTCGAAGAAACACGTCGTTCGCGGCGTCCGCTGTCGCGACGCCGGGAGGCGGAACCGGCTCGCGCCGGTTGCCGTCACCCCGTCATGCGACGAAACCCGCCGGCGCATGACATCGCGCCGGCGG
>JADLGX010000499.1 GCA_020849095.1 Candidatus Eiseniibacteriota bacterium | reverse complement strand
GCTTCGAAAATGGAGTGCTTCGTCAGCGGATCACGACCATGCTGGTCTGGACGGAGTGCGCGCCCTGCGTCAGGCGCAGGCGGTAGACACCCGCGGCCAACTCCGGCGCGTCGGTCCATCGCACGGGCTCGCGACCCGCGCCTGCCGGCTGCCAGCGCCGGGAGGCCAGCCGCCTTCCGGCGACGTCGAACAACTCCGCGGTCACGTCCCCGCGCTCCGGAAGCGTGGCGATGAAGCTCACTCGGCCGCGCGTGGGATTGGCGAGCGGCTCGATCGCGAGTCCTCCGGTGCGCTGCGTTCCTTCGACCGCGGCCGGGCTGATCGAGATCCGCACATCTCCCTCGGCGGACTGGGCGACCGGGCGCAACCACGGCCCGTGCGCCGGGCGCGGCGGCGCCGTGATACCGGCGGCCGTCGCCGTGTAAGGCGCTCGCAGCGTGCGCGCCCGCCAGCGGCGGAGCGATCCCGGCGGCGTGGCGATGTCCTGTGCGATCGTGACCGCTATCCCCGGCGCAGCCGCGTCCATCCACGACGGACTGATCGTGCGCGTGCACGAGGGCGACCCGAACGGCGCGCCGGGCGGGCAGCTTTCGATCTCCACCTTCACGCGCCCGCGCCCGCCGGGGTGCACGGCCTGCGCGTTCACGCGGAAGCCGGCGGGAGAGAGGGTCGTGCCCCACGGCTGCACGCGCCTCCCGGTGCCGTCGGTGCGCGTCGCGAACGGACTCTTGCCGCGGCGCTGCAGGTTGCCCCCTCCGTGGAACACGTTCGCCCGGCCGAAGCCGTCGACGGGCGCCCCCGCGATCACATCGGCATAGCCGTCGGCGTTCACGTCTCCGGCGCCGGCCACCGAGAAGCCCAGCTGCCCGCTGGCCGCCGTCGACTGGATCGTCGAGTTCGGGGTGATCTCGAAGATGCCCGTCGCGCTTCCAGCGTAGATCAGCAGGAGGCCGGGGCCACCCGACATCGGAGCGCCGATCGCCACGTCGGCGTAGCCGTCGCCGTTGACGTCGCCGACGCCCGCCACGCTCGTGCCGAGATTGTCGCCCGGGTTGCTTCCGCGCAGGAACGTCTCCGCGGTCAGCGGGCCGCCCGAGGGCACTCCGGCCGGCCCGCCGTGGAACACGAACCATGCGCCCTTGCCGCTCGCTCCGAACTGGGGTGATCCGACGATCACGTCGGCGTAGCCGTCGCCATTCACGTCGCCCGCCCCGGCGACGCTCACGCCGAAGCGCGAGAAGTTGTCGTCCGATTGGAGTGTGGCCGCCGCGTTCGACGCGTGGCCGTCGGCGATGCCCGAAGGGCCGCCGTGGAAGACCAGGACGCCTCCGGCATCGTTGGTGATCGGCGAGTCCCAATCCGGCGCTCCGACGATCACGTCCGCGTAGCCGTCGCCGTTCACGTCGCCGGCGCACGCGACGCTCACGCCGAAATGCGCGGAAGCCTGGTCGGACTCGAGCCGCCACGCCGCTCCCGACGCCGCGGCGCTCGCGATGCCGGCGGCGCCTCCTGCGAACACGAAGGCACATCCCTCGACCGGCTGGCCGGCGTCGTAGTGGCTCGCCCCGACGATCAGGTCGGGGAACCCGTCGCCGTTGACGTCACCCGCGGACGCGACGCTCTCCCCGAACAGCGCGCCGCTCGCGCCGCCCGTGAGAACGGCCGACGCGGTCGTGGGATCTCCGTTCGCGATGCCCGATGCCCCGCCCAGATAGAGGAACGCCGCGCCCTCGTCGGTCGTGCCGGCGTCGTAGTACTTCGCGCCGACGATCACGTCGGCGTAACCGTCGCCGTTCACGTCTCCCGCGCTCGCGACGCTGTTGCCCAGCCACGCGTTCGCCTGGTTCGACTCGAACGTCGCGGCGGGAGTGGACGGGAAGATGCCGCTCGACGAACCGAGATACAGGTAGGCCGCGCCTTCGTCGGTCTGGCCGGAGTCGAAGTAGGGCGCGCCCACGAGAACGTCGGAGAAGCCGTCGCCGTTCACGTCGCCGGCGCCCGCCACCACCGCCGCGAAGCCCGAGTTGTTCTGCGTCCCGGCGAGTCGCGAGGTGGCGCTCAGGTCGAAGATGGCGTTGAGTCCTTTCGCGCCGCCGCGGTACAGAAACGCCGAACCCTCGTTGGTCGCGCTCCCGTCGTAACGATGCGCGCCCACGATTACGTCCGCGTATCCGTCCCCGTCCACGTCTCCCGCGCCGGCGACCGAGACGCCGAAGAACGCGGCGGGCTGGTTCCCCTCCAGGATCGCGGAGTCGTTGAAGAGCGGTGAGCCGTTCGGGATGCCCCCGGCCCTGCCGAGGAACAGGCACACCCCTCCTTCGTCGATGAAGTTGCCGTCCCACGTCTCGGCGCCGACGATCACGTCGGCGTAGCCGTCCCCGTTCACGTCTCCGGCGCCCCGGACGCAGCTCCCGATGGCGGCGCCGGTCTGGTCGCTCTCGATGGTGCCCGAGCTCAGCGAAGACACGAGTCCGGTGGGGATGCCTTCCGCGCGACCATGCACGATGTGGACGAGCCCCTCGTTCGTCTGGCCGTTCGCGCCGGCCGGCGAGCCGGTGATGAGATCGGAGTAGCCGTCCCCGTTCACGTCGCCGGCGCCGTCCACCGACAGTCCGAGGTGAGCGCCGGCCTGGACCTGGTGGAGCCTCGAGGAGGCCGTCAGTTCGTTTCCGCTCGCGATCCCGGAGGGGCCGCCATTGAACACGAACACCGCGCCTCCGTCGGTGGTTCCGGAGTCGTACCGATAGGCCCCGACGGCCACGTCGGAGTAGCCGTCGCCGTTCACGTCACCGGCGCACGCGACGGCGCGCCCGAAGCGCGCGCCGCCCTGCGCGCAAGTGAGGCGCGTCGCCGCGTTTGCGGCGGTCGTTCCGACGATGCCCGTGGCGCTGCCGTGGAAGAGGAAGGCGGCACCCGAGCTGCTGCCGTAGCCCTCGCAGCCGACGATCAGGTCGGCGTACCCGTCGCCATTGACGTCACCCGCGCTCGTCGCGCTGATCGCGAAGTTCGAGAAGGTCACGTCGTTCTTGAGCGTGGCGTTCGCGTTCGCGGGGCTGGCATTGGCGGTGATGCCGGTCGCGCTGCCGTGGAACACGAACGCCGCGCCGAACAGGTTGCCGCCCCAGTTGTAGCCGTAGTCGCAGACCACGACGTCGTCGTATCCGTCGCCGTTCACGTCGCCCGCCGAGGTCACGCAGAACCCGAGAATCGCGCCAGCCTGGTTCGACTGGATGACCGCCGCCGGTGCGGCGATGCTGGGGATGCCACCGGGGCCGCCGTGAAAGACGAACGCCGCGCCTTCGTCGGCCTGGCCCGCGTCGTACATCTGCGCGCCCACGATCACGTCGCCGTAGCCGTCGCCGTTCACGTCGCCGGCGGCGCTCACCGAGCGCCCGAACTCGGCTCCGGCCTGCAGAGCCGTGAGCCGCGAGTCGAAGACGCTGGTCAGCAGCGGGTCGATCGTGATCGGGTAGGCCGCGCCCTCGTCTTCGACGCGCAGGCGGATCTGCCGCGCCTCGATCTCCATGGTGGCGGCGAGCGCCGTTCCGCGCGCGTCGAACGCGAGGAGCTTCTCGTAGCGCAGGCGGCGTCCGCCGGGCGCGAGGATCGTCGCGCCGTCACCGTCGGCGTCGCGCTCCAGCGTCGCGCCCGCCACCGCCAGCTCGACCACGACGGGGCCCGCGCCCTCCGGCCGTGACTCGAGCGTGAAGCCCTGCTCGAGTCCGCCCTCGGAGTTCTCGAACCACTCGGTCCAGCCCGGCCGCCGGATCTCGACGCGCGCACCCTGATGACGGACCTCGCCCGCACCCGCGGTCCGCATGTGCGGCTTGCGCCCGAGGCGCGCGACGCGAAGCGACAGCAGTGCGAGGGAATCCCCGGCGGTGCGATCCGCCACGCGAATGCCTTCGGAGTGGAACCACGTCCGCAGGCCGTGCGCGCGGTTGGGCGCCTGCAGGGCGTCGCCGGTCGTGCTGGCCTCGTACTCCTTCTTCGCGATCGCGCGTTCCGCGTGAGCGATCCACCCCTCGTCCGCCAGTCCCGGCGGCTCGGTGACGGCCGCTGCCCGGGTGGCCAGACGTTCGGGCTTCTGCCGGGGGGTGTGAAGGAACGAAGCGCCGCCGAGCACGGCCAGCAGGACCAGCCACAGAGGAAGGGTGCGTTGCATGAGGGGAGGCCTCCGTTGCGCCGAACGAGTCCGGGGGAGTGAGGTGGAATCGCGCTCGCGTCCGCGAACGCGGCGCGAGGGGAGAGCAGTTGGCGTGCGCTTCGCGGTCCTGCCGAACGGCGCCGGGCTCTCCGGCCTACATGCGCCGTTCGGGGGCGCCACGTGACACGCCATCGCACACCGGCCGCGACCCGGTCCGGCCGGCCGGACCGGGAATGGGTCCTCGCATTCCGGACGTCATCCGCGGGCAGGTTTCGTCGCATGTGCAATGGGGAGTGGAGGCCGGTGGACGCTGTGCCTAGAATCCCCGACCGCCTTTCACCCCTCGGAAGGGAGTCCATGGCAGACGAACGCTGGTCCCGGCTGCGCGAGCTGTTCGAGCGCGTGCGCGAACTGCCCTCGGGCGAGCGCGACGCCGTGCTCGAGCGCGAGCTGGCGAACGAATCCGGCCTCCGCCGCGAGCTCGACGCGCTTCTGCGCGCGCAGGACGAAGCGTCCGGGTTCCTCGCCGACCGACCTGCGCCGGCCGCCGGAACGGTCGTGGGCGCCTATACGCTGATCGAGCCGATCGGCGAGGGCGGCTTCGCGGTCGTGTACCTCGCCGAGCAGGTCGTGCCCCTGCGGCGGCGCGTCGCGCTCAAGCTGATCAAGCCGGGCATGGACTCCAAGCAGGTCATCGCGCGCTTCGAGGCCGAACGCCAGGCGCTCGCGCTCATGGACCATCCCGGCATCGCGCAGGTGTTCGACGCGGGCGAGACCGTCGCGGGCCGCCCCTACTTCGCCATGGAGCACGTGCCCGGCGCGCCCGTCACCCGCTTCGCGGATGCCGAGCGGCTGTCGCTGCGCGAGCGGCTGCAGCTGTTCCTGCAGGCCTGCGACGCCATCCAGCACGCGCACCAGAAGGGCGTCATCCATCGCGACATCAAGCCGTCGAACATCCTCGTGGCGCGCCGCGACGGCGCGCCGGCGCTCAAGGTGATCGACTTCGGGATCGCCAAGGCCACCGGCGAAACGTCGCTGGGTGAGGCGGGGATGACGCGCGAAGGCATGATCGTCGGCACGGCGGGCTACATGAGCCCCGAACAGCTCGGCGCGGTGCGCGCGCCGGTGGACACGCGGTCGGATCT
>JADLGX010000498.1 GCA_020849095.1 Candidatus Eiseniibacteriota bacterium | reverse complement strand
GCGGCGGGCGCGGCATGACCGGTGCGGCCCTCCTCGCCGCGCGCGCCGGGCTCCTCGCCGGCGCCGGCAAGGTCTACGTGGGGCTCCTTTCTCCCGAGGCGCCCGCCTTCGACGCCGCGACGCCCGAGCTCATGCTGAAGAGCCTCGACGACACGCTCGCCGCGGACGTGCTCGTCGTCGGGCCGGGCGCCGGCCACTCGCCCAGCGCGACCTCGCTCTCGGCCTTCGAGCGCTCGACGCTGCCGGCGCTGCTGTCCTTGCCCAAGCCCCTCGTGCTGGACGCCGACGCGCTCAACGCCATCGCCGTGCACGAGGCCATGCAGGGCGCGCTCGCGGGCAACCGCCGCGCGCCCACGATCCTCACGCCGCACCCGGCCGAGGCGGCGCGGCTCCTGAAGACGGACACGGCGACCGTGCAGGCCGACCGCCTCGGCACCGCGCGCGAGCTGGCGAAGCGCTTGCGCTGCGAGGTCGTCCTCAAGGGCGCCGGCAGCGCCTGCGCGAGCGCCGACGGCACCTGGGCGATCAACGCCACGGGCAACCCCGGCCTCGCGAGCGGCGGCACGGGCGACGTCCTCGCCGGCATGATCGGCGCGCTGCTCTGCCAGGGGCTCGCCGCGAAAGAGGCCTTGCGTTTCGCCGTCTGCCTGCACGGCGCGGCGGCCGATTCCCTCGTCGCGCGCGGCGTGGGGCCGGTGGGGATGACCGCGAGCGAGGTGGCGGTGGAGGCCCGCGCCGTCCTGAACCGGTGGGCGAACTAGGGGACGGGGTCGTTCATCACGGAGGGCACGGAGAACACGGAGGGCACGGAGAAGATCCGGAGTTCGAGGCGACAGGCACACCACATTCAATGACAGGTTAGGGGGCAGGTCTCACCGTTAGTTGGACATACGAGTCTCAGCGTTTGTTGGACACGATGCTTTAAGGTTGTGGCTTTTTGACCAGGCTGACATGAGCAAAAAAGTTCTGTTGTCGAGCGTCGCCGCGCTGCAATCAAGGCGGTCCGTGCGGGAATGAGTCTTCGCCAGGCCGCGCTGGAGTTTGGGCTCAAAAAGAGCACGATCGGCTATTGGCTGGAGCGTGCCCGCGGCCAGCGAGTAGATCGTGCCGATCTCTCCAACAGGAAGCCTGGCAGGGCTTGGAGTCGAACGAGTCCGCATGCCGAGCGGCGAATCGTTCAAGTACGCAGCGAACTCGGTGAAAGCGTCCTTGGCGAGCGAGGGGCGAAAGCGATTCATCGTGTGCTCAAGAGCGACGTGCCGGAACCGCCCTCCGTAGCGACGATCAATCGGGTGCTTTCGCGCCTCGGGATGCAGGACTCGGCACGGCGTGTGCGTCGGCCGGCCCCACCTGCAGGTTGGTACTTGCCCGCGGTGATGATTCGCCGAGCCGAGCTCGACAGCTTCGATTTCATCGAAGACCTCAAAATTGCCGATGGCCCTTTGGTTGATGTACTCACCGCCAAGAGCCTTCACGGAGCGGTCACCGACGCCTGGGTTATGGGCAAGAAGAGCGCCAAAGAAACCGTCTTCCGCCTCCTGGAGCGCTGGAATCGCACCGGCCTGCCCGCTTTCGCCCAGTTCGACAACGACACCATCTTCCAAGGTGCGCACCACTTCGCGGATACGGTCGGGGCGGTCAGCCGCTTGTGCCTGCAGTTGCGCGTGGTCCCAGTGTTCGTGCCCCCTTTCGAACACGGCATGCAGAACGCCATCGAGAGCTTCAACGCCCTGTGGCAAGCCAAAGTCTGGCATCGACACCGGGTGGATACGCCTTTGGAGCTTCAGCAGCTCTCGAACGAGTACATCGCCGCTCATCGAGCCAGGGTTGCGGAAAGGACAGAGGCCGCTCCCCGACGACGCAGATTGCCCGAGGACTTCCGCTTTGATCCCTATCGAGAACTTCGCGGTCAGATGATCTTCGTTCGGCGCACGGACGAGCGAGGGCGGGTACACATGCTCGGTCGCTCGTTCGACGTCAGTTCTCATTGGCTTCACCGGCTGGTGCGCTGTGAGGTCGACTTTGACAAGCACCAGATTCGCTGCATCGCCTTGAGACGAAGAGTGCCGCAGGAGCAGTCCCTCGTGGCGATCATCGAATACACCCGTGTGGAAAAGCGCTTCATGGGCAAGGGCTGGAGTGTCCAATGAACGATGAGACTCCGTCACGCGGTGACAACACAAGTGTCCAATTGACGCTGAGACACGCCCGGTTAGGCTTTTCTCCGTGCCCTCCGTGTTCTCCGTGCCCTCCGTGATGAGATCCCCCTCTTCCTCTCGCGCGCCCGCCTCCCTTACGCCAGGGCGCGGTAGGTGAGGATGCCCAGGGCGGTCGCGACGATGGAGCCGCCGAGGTGCCAGGTGGTGTGCAGCGCCGCCCAGCCGTACTCGCCGCGGAGCATCATGCCCACGGACTCGGCGGAGAAGGTCGAGAAGGTGGTGAGCCCGCCGAGGAACCCGGTCACGACGAAGAGCCGCCACTCGGGCGGGATCTCCGGACGCGCGCTGATCCACGCGACGGCCACGCCCACGAGGTAGCCGCCGGCGACGTTGGCGGCGAGCGTGCCCAGCGGCACGCCCGGAAAGCGCGGGTTGAGCCACAGGCCCAGGCCCCAGCGCAGCCAGGCGCCGAGCATGGCGCCCAGCCCCACGGCGATGAACCCGCCGGCGAGGTGGTTCACGCGGGGGCCTCCAGCGCGGCGCGGAT
>JADLGX010000497.1 GCA_020849095.1 Candidatus Eiseniibacteriota bacterium | reverse complement strand
GCGACCACATGGTGCGCGTTCGCGAGCTGCTGGGCGAGACGCCCGGAGTCAGCTACCAGATGGCGCGCCTCGACGCCCGGATCGGCGACGTGGCGAGCGCGCTGCGCGGGCTCAGCCTGTACGCGCGCTCCGGGCTGTCGCGTGACGCCTTCGGCGATCCCGACTTCGCGTCCATCGCGAACGACTCGTCATTCACTGCGGTGGCCACGCGCATCCGCGCCAACGCGCAGCCCGTTCAGAAGGCGCAGGTCCGGCACACGTTGTCCGACGCCGGGCTTCTCGCCGAGGACGTGGCGTACGACGCCCGAGGCCGGCGCTTCTTCGTCACCAGCATCGCGCGCGGCGAGGTGATCCAGGTGAGCGCGGCCGGCCGCGAGCGCCGCTTCGCGGTATCGCCGCACGCGGCCCGCTGGGGGCTGTTCGGCGCCGCGGTGGACGCGCGCCGCGCCCTGCTGTGGGTGAGCGAGGTGGCGACCCCCACGTGCGAGGGCCATGCGATCGCCGACAGCGGGCGCAGCGCGCTGCTCGCGTACTCACTCGCCACGGCCAAGCTGGTGCGCCGCGTCGAGGTGGCGCGCGACGGGCGCGCGCACGCGCTGGGCGATCTCTGCGTCGGTCCGGACGGCTCGGTGTACGCGTCCGACGTCACCGGCGCGGTGCTGCGGCTGAAGACTGGCGCGCGGGTGTTCGACACCGTCGCGCCCGCCGGGACGTTCGCGTCGCCGCAGCAGCCCGCGCTGTCGGCGGACGGAGCGCTGCTGTACGTGGCGGACTATTCGCGCGGCATCGGCATCGTGACGCTGGCCACCGGCCGGCTGGACTGGCTGGCGTTCGAGCCGGGTATCGCCCTGCAGGGGATTGATGGGCTGCTCTCGGTTCCGGGAGCCCTTCTGGCGGTGCAGAATGGGGTGCGGCCGGTGCGCGTGATGCGCTTCGAGCTGGACGCCACGCAGCGCCGGGCCGTGCGATCGCTGCCCATCGAGAGCGGCACGGAGCGGCTCGGCGAGCCGACGCATGGAGTGATCGCCGGGGGCACGTACGTGTTCCTGGCGAACAGTGGTTGGGATCGTGTGGGCAAGGACCAGAAGCTGGTCACGGGAGCGGACGCCACGCGTCCGGTGCTCCTGGGTATTCCGCTGGCGGGGACCACGTCCCCCCGGCCGGGAGAGAATCCATGAGAGGGCTGACGAGGATCGCGCCGGTGGTTGCGGCGCTGATGGTGGTTTTCGCGAGCGGTGCCCATGCGCAGGGCACGGGGGTCTCGATGATGTTCGAGCAGTCCATGCGCACGGCCGGCATGGGCGGCGCGGGCGTCGCGGTGCCCTGGGGCGTGACGAGCACATGGGGCAATCCCGCGACACTCGGCTACGCACGCGGCTGGGGCTGGGAGGAGACGCGCACGCAGTTGGTGCCGGGGCTGGCGGACGACATCTGGATCCGCAACCAGCGCATGACCGTGGGACTGGGCGGCGTCGGCGTGTCGTGGAGCGGGCAGCCGGGCGGAGTGGGCGGGCAGAAGCTCGACTACGGTGACGACGGTTCGTTCGAGACCGTGCGGTCCTGGGGGATCGGCGTCTCCGCGGCCACACTGGCCGATCGCCTGGGCAAGCGCAGCCCCGAACGTTCGCTCGCGCGCTACGGTGACGTCGCGTTCGGTGAGAACTTCAAGGACTGCACCATCGTCTTCCTGCCCAACGACCCCCATGACAGCCGCGCGCGCGCGAAGAACCACGATTGGGGCGTGCTCGCCCGCGTGAGCCCGAGCGCGTTCCTGCGCCACGGACGTGAAGGCGTCTGGGCCGCGGACGTGGCGTTCGGGCACTCCGTGATCAACGCGGGAGATGAGCATTTCGTCTACGAAGGGGCCGACGATCAAGGCTGGCCGCCTTCGCGCATCCGCCGCACCGGCGTCGCCGCGATGGGTTCGCTCGCCCAGCCGACCGCCATGCACATGGTGTTCGAGCACTTTCCGATCCTCTCCGCGCTCGGCCCGCTCCTGCGGCTCACGGTTTCTTACGACCACGAGGAGATCGTGACGGGCGCGGACTACGAGGTGGATCGCTCGGGACAGGAGCTTTCGCTCCTCGGCGTCGTGGACCTGCGCCACGGTCACGTCGAGGACCTCGAGGGCGAGGTCGTGGGCGACACACGCGGCATCGGTTTCTGCCTGCCGCTCGGCAAGATCGCGGCGTTCCGCTGGGACTACGCCGAGGTGCCGCAGGCCCGCGATTCCGGACTGCCGAACGTCACGCGCCGCAGCTGGTCCATGTGGGTGAATCCGGCCGAGATCATTCGCAGGGGAGGGAAGTGAGCATGAAGCACATGTTCGGAATCCTGTTCGTGTTCGCCCTCTTCGCCGCCCCTGCCCACGCGCTGTCGTTTCACCCGGCGCTCGAGCTCGAAGGCGGCACGAGTATCGTCATGCGGAGCGGCGCCGGCGCGTCCGAAGCCGAGATGCACTGGCGGCCGGAGTACGGCTTCGGCGTATCGGTCGGCGCCGATCCCATGGCGCGCGTCTCGGTCCGCACCGGCCTGTTGTACCGCTACAGCGGATCGCGCATGACGCCGACGGATCCCTATCTCTCGGGCTTCAACTATCGCTCGACGGACCGTTGGTCCACGCTGCGCGTTCCGGTCCGCGTGGCCTGGTCGCCGAGTCCGGAGGGGCACTGGCTCGTCGAGGGTGCGCTCGTCGGCCGCTACCTGCTCAAGGCGACGCAGGACATCGAGACCGACGCGTATCCGTTCATTCGCCGACCCCTGAACTCCGAGGCGATCATCTTCGAGTCGCTCACGGGCGAGCGCGACGTGACCGAGTTCGTTCGCCGTGGCGACGTCGCTGTCGGCGCCGGTCTCGGGTGGCGCGGCAGGCTCTCCGGTCGCGTGACGACGCTCACGCTTCGCATGGAGCAGGGGATCTACGACGTCGAGCTCGGCTCGACCAACTCCGATGCTCGCGAACAGACGTTTTCGCTCGGCGCCGGGATCGCCTGGTGACGGCCCCAAAGTCCCCGTCCGGCCCGCTTGCGCGATTCCGGGGCCTCCGGCTAAGGTTCGGCCGCTATCGGACTCCACCGGCAAGGCACATTCAGGGAGTGATTCGATGCTGAAGGAACTGGCTACGGGTCTCGGCGTCACGTTCGAGAACCTGTTCCGCAAGCCCT
>JADLGX010000496.1 GCA_020849095.1 Candidatus Eiseniibacteriota bacterium | reverse complement strand
GCGACCACATGGTGCGCGTTCGCGAGCTGCTGGGCGAGACGCCCGGAGTCAGCTACCAGATGGCGCGCCTCGACGCCCGGATCGGCGACGTGGCGAGCGCGCTGCGCGGGCTCAGCCTGTACGCGCGTTCCGGGCTGTCGCGTGACGCCTTCGGCGATCCCGACTTCGCGTCCATCGCGAACGACTCGTCGTTCACCGCGGTGGCCGCGCGCATCCGCGCCAACGCGCAGCCCGTGCAGAGGGCGCAGGTGCGGCACACACTGTCCGACGCCGGGCTGCTCGCCGAGGACGTGGCGCACGACGCCCGCGGCCGGCGCTTCTTCGTCACCAGCATCGCGCGCGGCGAGGTGATCCAGGTGAGCGCCGCCGGGCGCGAGCGCCGCTTCGCGGTGTCGCCGCATGCGGCCCGCTGGGGGCTGTTCGGCGCCGCCGTGGACGCGCGCCGCGCCCTGTTGTGGGTGAGCGAGGTGGCCACGCCCACGTGCGCGGGCCATGCGATCGCCGACAGCGGGCGCAGCGCGCTGCTCGCGTACTCGCTCGCCACGGGCAAGCTCGTGCGCCGCGTCGAGGTGGCGCGCGACGGGCGCGCGCACGCGCTGGGCGATCTCTGCGTCGGTCCCGACGGCTCGGTGTTCGCGTCCGACGTCACCGGCGCGGTGCTGCGGCTGAAGCCCGGCGCGCGGGTGTTCGACACGGTCGCGCCCGCCGGGACGTTCGCGTCGCCGCAGCAGCCCGCGCTGTCGGCGGACGGCGCGCTGCTGTACGTGGCGGACTATTCGCGCGGCATCGGCATCGTGACTCTGTCCACCGGCCGGGTGGACTGGCTGGCGTTCGAGCCGGGCATCGCCCTGCAGGGGATTGATGGGCTGCTCTCGGTTCCCGGCGCGCTGCTGGCGGTGCAGAATGGGGTGCGGCCGGTGCGCGTGATGCGCTTCGAACTGGATGCCACGCAGCGCCGGGCCGTGCGATCGCTGCCCATCGAGAGCGGCACGGAGCGGCTCGGGGAGCCGACGCATGGAGTGATCGCCGGGGGCACGTACGTGTTCCTGGCGAACAGTGGTTGGGATCGTGTGGGCAAGGACCAGAAGCTGGTCACGGGAGCGGACGCGACGCGTCCGGTGCTCCTGGGTATTCCGCTGGCGGGGACCACGTCCCCCCGGCCGGGAGAGAATCCATGAGGGGGCTGACGAGGATCGCGCCGGTGGTTGCGGCGCTGATGATGGTCTTCGCGAGCGGTGCCCATGCGCAGGGCACGGCGCGCTCGATGGACTTCGAGCAGAGCATTCGCATCGCCGGAATGGGCGGCGCCGGTGGCGCCGTGGCGTGGGGCGAGCGCAGCGCGTGGGGCAACCCCGCCACGCTGGGTTACTCGACCGGCTGGGGCTGGGAGGAAACGCGCACGCAGCTGGTGCCGGGGCTGGCGGACGACATCTGGATCCGCACGAAGCGCATGACGGTCGGCTTTGGCGGCGTGGGCGTGTCGTGGACGGGGCGGCCGGCTGGCGTGGGGGACGTGCGGCTGGACTACGGCATGGGCGGATCCTACGAGCGCGTGCGGGGCTGGGGGTATGGAGCATCGCTCGCGACGCTCGCAGACCGTTTCGGCCACCGCGACGGTGCGCGGTCGATCGCGCGCTATGGCGACCTCGCGTTCGGGCAGAACTTCAAGGAGGCGACGGTCTCGCTCACCCCGAGCCCGTCGGGCGCGGCGCGCGCGACGAACCACGACTGGGGCCTTCTCGCCCGGCTTTCGCCCAGCTCGCTGCTGCGGCACGGGCGCGATGGCGTTTGGGACGTGGATGTCGCGGTGGGCCATTCGGTGATGAACGCGGGCGACGAGAAGTTCGTCTTCGTCGACGAAGACCTCGCGGTCTCCCCGACACGCCTCATCCGCACCGGCGTCGCCGCAACCGGCTCGCTCGCCCAGCCCACCGCCATGCGCATGGCGTTCGAGCGCCTGCCGCTGCTCTCGGCGCTGGGGCCGCTCGTGCGCGTGACCGTCTCGCGCGATGCCGTGCACACGGACACGAAGGTGAACAACAAGTGGGAGATGGACCAATGGGGCGCCGAGTTCTCGTTCCTCGGCGTCGTGGACCTGCGCTACGGTCACGTGGACGATCCGCTGGGCGAGATCGTGGACGACACGCGCGGCATCGGGCTGTGCATTCCGCTCGGCAAGGTGGCGCGCGTGCGCTGGGACTACGCCGAGGTGCCGCAGGCCCGCGACTCGGGGCTTCCGGACGTGAAGCGGCGCAGCTGGTCCATGTGGGTGGACCCCGCCGCGATCGTGCGGGGCAGGGGAGGGAGATGACCATGAAGCGCTTCCTGGAAGCAGTACTTCTCACGAGCAGCCTGCTGTGGCTGGTATCGGCGCCCGTGGGCGCCACGGGGCTGAAGTACGGGCTCGAACTGCAGGGTGGCATGGGGCAGTACACGCTGGACGACGAGTGGTCGTGGGCGTTCGAGAATCGCTGGCGCTGGGATGGCGGCGCCGGGCTCTTCGCCGAGATGGAAGGCCCCGCCGGGCTGCGGTTTGGGACCGGCCTCGCTTATCGCCGCGTCGGGGACGTGCTTCGAAGCCGCCTGACGTTCGACGGGTTTTCCGGGCCCACGTCCCTCGAGTTTCGCGCTTCGCTCGCCTTGGACCAGCTCGCGCTGCCAGCGCGTGTCGAGCATGCCGTTCCGGGCGTCCCGGCCCTGGCGCTGGAACTCGGTGCTCAGATGGACTACACACTGAGCGCCGTGTATGACTTTTCGGATCTACCCCCGCTGCCCGCGCGTCCCGCACGGCGGTATGCCCAGATCTTCGAGGATGTCGGGACCATTGGCGACGGAGAGGACGTCACGAACGACACGAACCGCCTCGGCGTGGCGGCCACCGCCGGCCTGACCTGGCGTACTCATCTCCTGTCGCACGACGCGACGCTGGGTTTTCGCTATGAACGCGGGCTCACGCCGCTCTGGAAGGACGGCCTCGACCGCTTCGCCAACCGGGCCGGGCTGTCGCTGAGATGGGCCTTCTGAACCCGCCGGGCCCGCTTGCGCGATTCCCGGGCCTCCGGCTAAGGTTCGGCCGCTATCGGACTCCACCGGCAAGGCACATTCAGGGAGTGATTCGATGCTGAAGGAACTGGCTACGGGTCTCGGCGTCACGTTCGAGAACCTGTTCCGCAAGCCCT
>JADLGX010000495.1 GCA_020849095.1 Candidatus Eiseniibacteriota bacterium | reverse complement strand
TCCTCCCGTGACGACGCCGAGCGGCGCCCGGAACTGATGTCCGCGGCGCGCCTGGCGTACGACCAGCTCAAGTACACCGCCGCCGACTCGCTTTACGGCCGCGTGCTCGCGGCGACGCCCGGCGACGCGGCGCGCGCGTGGGGTTCGGTCGCGAACGCGCGGCGCTCGGCCGCGCTCACCGGCCGCGCGCTCGTGCAGCAGAAGCTGCGGCAGTGGGACGCTTCGCTGGCCACGCTGCGCGACGCGCTCGCCGCCGACGCCAACGCGGACGTGCTCATGGCGCTCACCGAGACGCTCATCCGGCTCGGCCGCACCGACGACGCCATCGCGGCGGCCGAGTGGGCGGTGAAGCTGTCGCCCTACAAGGAAAGCGCGCACTACCTGCTCGGCAACGGCTACGCGCGCCGGAACTACACGCAGCTCGCGGCCGCCTACCCCGCCGCGTTCGCGAACGCGGCGGGGCGCAAGGCGCTCGCCGCGGCCGACGCGCTGCTGGCGGCGGGTGACCGCGCGAGCGCTCGCGATGCCTACGCCGCCGTGATCGCCGCGCATCCGGGCTGGGTGGACGCGCGGGCGCGGCTCGCCTCGCTCGACTTCGAGGACGGCGCGTTCGCCGCGGCGCGCGACGGCTGCTTCGCCGCGCTCAAGTCGTGCCCCGAGTACGGCCGCGCGCACGCCATCCTGGCCAAGGCGCTCGAGGCGCAGCGGTTCGAGGTGGACGTGCACCGGCCCGGATACGAACAGCGCTTCGAGGCCGCCGCCACTCCGCCGGTTCCCGGCATCGAGAAGTTCGTGGCCAACTGGAAGGCGCTGTCGCCCCGGCACCAGAAGCGCGTGGCGCTCTCGGTGGCGCCGTGGGCCACGTACATTCCGGTGCTCGTCGAGGGCGGCGCCACCTACTACATCAAGCCCATGTGGATGATGCTGTCCGAGGTGCCCAACCTGGAGACGCTGCGCGACACGCGCATCGACTACGACTCGCGGCTGTGGGACGACGTGCGCGGCTGCGGCGGGTACCACACGGTGACCGGCATCGAGGACGTGGAGCGCACGATCTTCGACCGCTACAACACCGTGCTGCACGAGCTCACGCACCAGGTGCACGGCGTCCTGCCCGCCGACGACATGCGCCGGATCCAGGAGCACTACCGCCAGGCCAAGGAGCGCGACGACGTGACGCGCGACGGCTTCCTGTCGCGCTACGCCGGCGGCAGCGTGTGGGAGTACTTCGCCGAGGGAGCCAACGCGCTCGCGTCGCCCATGCGCGACGCGTACGACCCGCGCGACGTGGTGCTGGAGCGGCTCGACCGGATCGATCCCGCGCTGCACGCGCTGGTCGAGGGCTACCAGAAGCGGCGCGACGTGAGCGCGTGCTACCCGGTGGCGTACTCCTCCGGCGGCGACGACCTGGTGAGCCGGGGCAAGGTGGCGCCCGCGCTGCCGCTGTATCGCAAGGCGCTCGCGCTGGAGCCCACCAACGAAACGGCGCTGCTCGCGCTTTCCAACGCCCTCATGCTGGGCGGACAGGCCGTCGCGGCGGAGTCGGTCGCGGTGATCGCCGTGCGGGCGCATCCCGCCAGCGGCTCGGCCAACGTGACGCTGGCCGAGGCCACCTGGCGCGCCGGCCGCGGGCTGCGCGGGGCGCGCATCGGGCTGTCCGCGGCGCGCGCGCAGGTGCGGGCCGAGGACCGCTACCGCGTGGACGCGCAGATCGGCCGGCTCGCGCTGGTGCAGGGCGACGCGCCGGCCGCGCTTGCGGCCTTCGACTCCGTGCTCGCCTACCAGAGCGACAGCCCCGAGGGGCTGCCGGGACGGGCCTCCGCACTCGCGCTGCTGGCCGCCTCGGGCGGCGCGTCGTGGGACTCGGCGTTCGCCCAGTACGACCAGGCGGTGCGCATGCGGACGGGCATCGTGTCGCTGCGCTGTGCCTACGCGCTCGACCTGATGCTCGCCGGGCGGGTGCGCGCGGCGCGCGAACAGTTGGACGCGGCCCGGCTGCTCGACGAGCAGCACCCCGACGCCGAGGCGCTGCGCGCGTGGGCCGACCTGGCCGACGGACGGACGGCCGGGGCGCGCGCCCGCGCCAAGCAGGCGCTGGCGTGGGGCGACTGGTCGGACCTCGCCCTCATCGTTTCGGCGGGCGTCGAGCCGAAGGCGGGAAACGAGCGTGCGGCCGCGGCCGTGTGGGCGCGCCTCGACGAGCGCATCGCCGCAGGTCCGGTGCCGGGCTACGTGTTCCGGCCCGGGCTGTCGGTCTGGGAGAGCGTGCGCGCCCTGCCGGCCGCCGAACGGGCGGTGATGGCCGCGCTGCGCGGGCGCTGAGGAGGCTCGCGGGAGAATATCGGCGGCCGCCCGAATCCCGGGCGGCCGCCGGTGTCTCTTATCATCGCGAACCGCAGCGACCCACCCCGATGATCACGGAGCGCCACGATGGAATACACGATCACGTTTCCCGGCGGCCTGCGCGTGGACGCGCAGTACAACGACGTCACCCTTCGCACCGACCAGACCGTGAAGGGCGGCGGCGAGGGCTCCGCCCCCACGCCCTTCATGAGCTTCCTGTCGTCGCTCGGCACCTGCGCCGGCTTCTACGTGCTGCAGTTTTGCCGCAGCCGCGACCTGCCCACCGACGGCATCACGCTGACGCAGAAGATGGACGTGGACCCGGCCACGCACATGGTCACTCGAGTCGCCATCGACATCCACGTGCCTTCGGGCTTTCCCGAGAAGTATCATGCGGCGCTCGTCCGCGCGGCCGACCAGTGCACGGTGAAGAAGCACCTCGAGGCTCCCCCGGCCGTCGAAGTGCGCACACTCGCTCACGCCTGATCACTCGCCGCCCCAGCCGGCGGCTCGCTCGAAGGACTCGAGATGCTCCGACGCCCGCTGCCGTACGCCGCCGCGCTGAGTACCGCCTGCCTCCTGACGCTCTGCGCTCTCTGTGCGCCGGAGGCGCACGGCGATGAAGGCATGTGGACGTTCGACCACCTGCCGCTGGCGCAGCTGAAGGAACGCTACGGCTTCGAGCCCACTCCCGACTGGCTGCTTCATGTGCAGCGCTCCGTGGTGAGCACCGGCGGCGGGACCGGCGCGTTCGTGTCGGCGGACGGCCTCGTGCTCACCAACCACCACGTGGCGCTCGGCCAGCTGCAGAAGATGTCCACGCGCGAGAACGACTACGTGCGCGACGGCTTCTTCGCGCGCACGGCGGCCGAGGAGATCCCGTGCCCGGACCAGGAACTGGTGGTGCTGTGGTCCATGGAGAACGTGACCGCGCGCGTGTCGGCCGCCATGGCCAAGGGCACGACGAACGAGGAACGAAACCGGCTGCGCAACGCCGAGCTGGCGCGGTTGCAGCAGGCGTCCACGAAGACGACCGGCCTCATGACGCGAACGGTCGAGCTGTACCAGGGCGGCGAGTACTGGCTGTACCGCTATCGCACCTACAAGGACGTGCGGCTGGTCTGCGCGCCCGAGGAGCGCATGGCGTTCTACGGCGGCGACTGGGACAACTTCGAGTTCCCGCGCCACGACCTGGACTTCACGATCTACCGCGTCTACGAGAACGGAAAGCCCCTGCGGCCGGAGCACTGGCTGCGCTGGAGCGCGACGGGCGCGAAGGACGGTGACCTGACCATGCTGGCCGGGCACCCCGGCCGCACCAACCGGCTGCGCACGTCATCGCAGCTGGCGTACGAGCGCGACGTCGAACGCCCGCTGCGCATCCACATGCAGGAGATGCGGCTCGCCGCCTACCAGAAGTACGCCGGACGCGGGCCGGAGCAGGCGCGCCAGGCCGTGAGCGCGCTGCGCGGGCTCGAGAACAACCTCAAGCGCGAGCGCGGATTCCTGGCGCTGCTGCGCGACCCGCAATTCTTCGCCACCAAGCAGGCGCAGGAGGCCGACCTGCGCGCGCGGCTGGCGGCGAACGCCGGGCTGAACGCGCGCTACGGCGACGCGTGGGACCACGTGGCCGCCGCGCAGGCCGTGCTTCGCGAACGCGGCCGGTCGCGCACGCTGCGCGAAATGGGCCGCGTGTCGAGCCTGGCCGACATGGCCGGCAACCTGGTGCAGATGGCCGCGGAGCTCGAGAAGCCGAACGAAAAGCGCCTGCGCGACTTTCGCGACAGCAACCTGCCGTCGCTGCGCTTTCGGCTGCTGAGCCGGGCGCCCGTCGTGAAGGAGATGGAAGAGGCGATCTTCGCGGCGCACCTCCAGGTGTGCCTCGATTCGCTCGGCGCCGGCGACGCGTTCGTGCAGGCCGCGCTCGAAGGGCGCACGCCGGCCGAAGTGGCGCGCGAGCTGTTCGCGGGCACGCGGCTGGCCGACGTGGCCGAGCGCCAGCGCCTGCTGGACGGCGGCCGGGCCGCGATCGAGTCGTCCACCGATCCGCTCATCGTGTGGGCGCGGCGGGTGGACGTGCCGAATCGCGAAATGCGCCGCTGGTTCGAGGACCACGTGGAGAGCGTCGAGGCCGTCGAGGGCGCTCGCATCGCCGAGGCGCGCTTCGCGGTGTACGGCCACCGCGTGGCCCCCGATGCGACCGGCACGCTGCGGTTGTCGTACGGCCAGCGCAAGGGCTACCCCGAACTCGAAACGCTCGTGCCCAGCCAGACCACGTTCTACGGGCTGTACGACCGCGCGGCGTCGTTCGATCACCAGCCGCCGTTCGACCTTCCCCGCCGTGTGCTCGATGCCGAGCCGCGCGTGAAGCTGTCCACCCCGCTCAACTTCGTGAACACCACCGAGAGCGTGGGCGGCAGCTCGGGCAGCCCGGTGCTCGATCGCAAGGGCGAGCTGGTCGGGCTCACGTTCGACGGCAACATCCACTCGTTCCTGTGGACGTTCATCTCGGCGGAAGCCAAGTCGCGATCGGTGGCGGTGGATTCACGCGCGATCCTCGAGGCGCTGCGCAACATCTACGGCATGGGCGCGCTGGCGGACGAACTCGAGCGGGGCGACCGGTAGCGCGCGGTCAGGCGGCGCGCGGAACCGGCGAGGCTTCGAACACGCGCACGTCGAGCACGTGCGCCTTGTGCAGGAGCACCGTGCCCTGCGCGCTGGCGAGCGGGAAGAAGTTCTCGTCCGAGTTCAGGTAGTCCGAGGCGCGGTTGAACTCGTGCGGCATCTCCATTTCGAGGATGCCCTCGAACGTGATGCCGCCCTCCGTGCGCACGCGCACGCGTTCTTCGCGCGTCGTGATGTAGTGCGCGGGGCGCAGCAGTTCGGTCGCCACCTCGGTGCTCGCCGCCACCCACTCCACCTGGTCCACCGACACGAGCGTGAACGCGTTGTCGGCCGAGCGGTGGAACGGCAGCATGCGGCCCGGGGCGTTGAGCCGCTCGAGCAGCGTCTCGGGGCCCTCGTGCAGTTCGGCGGAGGGCGAGAGCGACAGAAAACCGGCCGCGGGCTCGAGACCGACGAGCGCGAGCTGGACCGGAACGCGGATCTTCTGCACGTAGCGGAGCATCGGTGCCTTTCGACCGAGGGTGGTCCCCAGTGGAATCGGCCGCCGATGCCCCGCCGTTGAGTGCGTTTTCTCCGGGACTTCCCGGGCTAGTCCACCACCACCAGCCGGGCGGTCTCGTGGTGCCCGCCGGCCTGCAACCTGAGGAAATACACGCCCGGCGCCACACGGCCGCCGCGCTCGTCCCGCCCGTCCCAGGCGATCGAGTGCAGCCCGGCCGGCAGGACGCCGTCCGCCAGCTGACGCACCGCGCGGCCGTCCACGCCGTACAGGCTGACCGTGGCCCGGCCGGTCGTGGCGAGCGCGAAGCGCACCGAGGTGCCGCCGCGCGCCGGATGCGGAGCGCTGGGCAGCAGCCGCGTCGCGATGACCGCGCCCGGGCCGCCCTCCACTCCCGTCGTCGAGGTGAGCGTCACGTGCAGGTGGTCCCACGTGGCGGTGAACGGCGTCGCGCCGCGCGAGGTGGCGAGAATGCCGATCGCCAGCGGCGGCGTGGAACGCACCGCGCGCTCCAGTGCCGAGCCCGGCGTCAGCGCCACGACGGCGCCGGCGCTGCTCGGGGCGCCGCCCTCGATCTGGAACCGCGGCTGCACCGTGTTGGCGGCCGGGTTCACGTCGAGGAACAGGTCCACCCAGTTGGTCGGCACGCCGATCGGCGCGGCGTGCTCGCTGGTGACGGCCACGCCGTCCACTTCGTGCGTCACGAGCACCACGGTCTGCCCGCCGCGCACGCCGAACGCCACGGACAGGTAGTCGTCCTGCGAGCCGTCGCCCACGAACAGGCCCTCGGACATGGAGTCGGCCGGGGCGCCGTTGAAGAAGGGCTTGGACAGCCGCGTGTGCACGGTGAACGGGGCGCTCGTGGAGTCGCCCGCCAGGCCGAACTGGAACGCGTAGTCCTGCGTGTTGCGCCCTTCGAGCGCGTCACCCGCGGGCACGGTGTCCACCGTCAGCTTGCCGGCGGCGCCGCCCGGCGTGAGCTCGACCGGGTCGTACTGCTGCAGGTAGTGCTCCACGCCGTTCGTCATGAGGCCGGTGAAGCCCAGCCCGAACAGCCCGGTGCCGGGGTTGCCTCCGTCCCACGTGTACTGGAGCGGCGCGGTCGTCGCCGAGCCGTTGGCGGCGTCGCGCGCGAACGCGTCGTTCACGTCGAGGATGCCGTCGTTGTCGTCGTCGGGATCGTTCAGGTCGCTCAGCAGGTCGGTGTCGAAGTCGGCCGGCTGGTCGCCCGCGGAGCAGGGGCTGGTGTTGTTGTCGATCTCGTCTGCGTTGCTGAAGCCGTCACCGTCCTCGTCCAGCGCGGGCGAATCGGTGCCGTTGCACACGGTGCCGCCGCCTTCGTAGTCGCTCGGCTCGAACACCCAGATCTTGCCGGTCACGTAGTCGCACGCCCAGATGGTGCCGCGGAAGATCTGGTCGTCCGCCTGCGCCGTCACGTCGAGCGGCGTCACGTCCACGTTGGAGACCAGTGCGGTCGAGGCCACGGCCGAGTCGCCGTCCACGTCGAGATCGATCCGGTGGATCGAGTTGTCGAAGCTCGCCGCCAGCACGGAGCCGGTCATGGCGCCGCCGAAGTTCGTGGCGCGGTATTCCACGATGCCGTTGGTCGAGGCCCACCAGCGCGCGATCGAGCCGTCGAAGCCCGGCACGCGGTACTCGCACTGCTGCGGGTCGCCGGCGGGCACGGGAGACTGCGGGTTGGTCGGGTTGAACGTGT
>JADLGX010000494.1 GCA_020849095.1 Candidatus Eiseniibacteriota bacterium | reverse complement strand
TCGCGCTGCTCGACGTGGGAGTGGGCCTGATCCGCAAGGACGGGCGGTGCATTCACGATCTCGTGGCGGGAACGCGGGTGGTGAAGGGGTAGCGGGGCCTCTCACTCCTTCCGCTTCGCCATCAGCTCTCCCCGATGCCGGCACTTGCGTGAGAGAACGGCGAGCGCAGCTTTCACGTCATCCTCGAGCGACGCGCCGGGCTTCGACTCCCGGGCGCCCCGCTGGGCCTGCGTCTCGTTGTAGCCCAGCGCGCGCAGTGCATCGCAGACGTCGTCGTGGCGCTCGCCTGTCGCGACAGCCCCGGCCTCCGGGCGCTGTTCGTCCGCGTGCGCGGCCTTCGTGGCCTGCGGGTCGAGCGCTCGCTCGCGCTCCGCGCTCTCTCGTCGGCCCTGCATGTATTCCTTTCCAAGCTCCCGTTCCGCCTCGAACTGGTTGTGCACAGGGCAGAGCAGGCGAAGGTTGCTGGGAGTGGTCGGTCCGCCCTTGCACCAAGGCACGATGTGGTCGCACTCCAGCCCGCGCGTTTCCTCGCAGCGGTGCCCGTCCGGGCCGATGAATGTGCACTGGCCGCCGTCGCGATCCTCGACGAAGCCGCGCATCTCACGGGTCGGCGTGCGGCTCTTGGTGACGGCGGTCGCGACCGACGCGCTTCGCTTGGCCCCAAAGCGCTCCTTCTCGAGCTGGGCGACGTAGGCCTTCATCGCTCGCGCATAGATCTCGGCCAGGTCGCCCGACGGCACGGCGTGCCCGAGCAGGTCCTCCGCGCGGCGCAGGACGGCGCGCTCGTCCTCGGTGATCGAAAGCCGCACGTCGTACTCGCCGCCGGCCGACGGGGTGATTCGTCCACGACGTGTCATGCCAGTATGCGCTGGCGCATATCCAGCTGACGAAGTGTCAGGCGACGCGGGCGCGATGAGGTCGGAGAGGCTGCCTTCGCGCCCTTCGGAGTGTTCAGCGACTGGCTCCTCGCTGCGCGCCTCCAGCGAGGAAGGAGCGGCGACAACTCCGCAAGCCGCCCAAGCGCGATCGACCAGCAGCCGGCGGATCCCTTCCTTCGTCTTGTGCGCCGCCGCCTCCAGCAGCTCCGAGGCATTGCCGACGCGCAGCGCGGGCGCCAGCTCCGAGAGCGTCGTCAGCCCCAGCCGGCCGTCGGCGAGAAACTCGAACGCCATCGGGTATCGCCGCGCCACGCGTGCGACCTGGATCAGTCGCAGTGAACGGTCGAGCGTCAGGTGCAGGCGGCCCATGCAGAAGGCGCTCATGCTGGAGTAGCCCGCTGCGCGATAGTCCCGGCGTTCGTCGATCAACGCGATCAGCGCCAGCCATTCGACCAGCTTGAGCTTGCGCTCCGTGTCCACGGTGACGAGCCGGTTGCAGGCGGCTTCGGGCGAGAGCTGCGTGAGTGAAGCGAAGCGCATGGACGTCGTTCCGCGGGGGCGAGTCTTCGCGGGGGCGACATACGCCTTGTACCACGCGTGTTCGCGAGCGCCGCACGTGGGGCCGCGGCGCGCAATGGGCGCTGGCGCCGAACTTTTCGCAAAGTGCGTGCGCGGGTGCGCTGGCGCGCAGGAGGGGCGTGCACAGGAGGAGCGAGTGGGGGACTCCCGCGTCCGAACTCGACTCGTCGCGATTCGCGTCAAGCCAGATATTCGTCAGGCGTGCTGATCCGCTATCCTCGCGCTCGCATTCCCATCGCTCCCGCTCGGCCCACCGAAACCCACGGAAGCTCGCCATGTCCGACGCCCCGATCCTCCTAGCCATCGAATCCCACGTCGCGGTGATCACGCTCAACCGCCCCGAGAAGCTCAACGCGTTCGCGGGCGACATGCGCGAACGACTGGTGGCCGCGCTGGACCAGGTGGCGGCGAGCGATGCGCGCGTGCTGGTGATCACCGGCGCCGGGCGCGCGTTCTGCGCCGGCGGCGACGTGGGGTTCATGCTCGAGCTGAAGGGCCGCGGCGCGGGATACGAAGAGGTGGCCACGCTCATCGAGGCCGGGCGCGACATCGTCACGCGGCTCGCGGCGCTGCCCATTCCCGTCATTGCCGCCATTCACGGCGTGGCGGCCGGCGCCGGCGCCAACCTGGCGCTCGCCTGCGACGTGCGGCTGGCCTCGGACGAGGCGCGCTTCGGCGAGTCGTTCGTCAAGATCGCCCTGCACGCGGACTGGGGCGGCACCTTTGCGCTGCCGCGCGTGGTGGGACTGGGCCGCGCGCTCGACCTGTGCTGGACGGGCGACGTGATCGGCGCCGATGACATGCTGCGCGCGGGCATCGTGCAGCGCGTGTGGCCGGCGGCGAGCTTTGCCGCCGAGTGGCAGGCCTACGCCACGCGGCTCGCGGCGGCGCCTGCCACCAGCGTGCGCGCGCTCAAGGCCAACCTGCGCGCATCGCTCCATCGCACGCTCGAGCAGTGCCTGGACGCCGAGAGCGTGGCGCAGGAGGCGTGCTGGAAGTCCGCGGACTCCGCCGAAGGGCTGCGCGCGTTCGCCGAAAAGCGCGCGGCGGTGTTCGGCGCGCCGGCGGGCGACTTCGGCGCGGCGCCGTCGGCGGCGTCGCGGCGCTTCGAGTAGCGCGCGCTACTCGTCCTTGTTGAAGCGCAGCGCGTGCTTCTTGATGGTCTCGGACGCCATCAGCGAATCGCCGCTGGCGAACAGCGCCAGCGCCCGGTGGGCCAGGGCCGTGCCCGCGGAGTCGGGGTTGCAGCCCAGGTAGAAGCGCACCGACCGCACGGCCTCGGTCGAGCGGCCGCACCCGGCCAGCGAGGCGGCGCGCCACAGGTAGGGCTCGCCCCACCACGGCGCGTCCTTGAGCGCCTTGTCGAACGCCACCACCAGGTCCTCGTGCTGCGCGCGCGCCACGACGCGCTCCTGGTGCGAGCGCGAGCCACGCGCGCTGCCCTGCGTGTCGCCGGGCGCCACCGGATACGGCTTCATGTGCTTCGCCGCGCGCACCACCTGTTCGCGGATCGCCCACTCGTTCGCGAGCGCGGGGT
>JADLGX010000493.1 GCA_020849095.1 Candidatus Eiseniibacteriota bacterium | reverse complement strand
TGATGCGCCACTGCTCACCGGCCGGCTCGGCCGTCCACGAGAAGGCGTACGTGGGCACGTCGGTGCCGTACACCCACTGCTCGAAGAACCAGCCCATGTCCTCGCCCGCCACGCGTTCCACTTCGGCGCGGAAGTCCTCGGTGAACGCCTTGCGCCCGGTGAAGCGCTGGTAGTAGCCGCGCATCAGGTCGCGAAAGCGCGCTTCGCTCGGGTCGTCTTCCTGCAGCAGGTAGTTGCGCAGCATGTGCAGCACCCACGCGCCCTTTTCGTACACGACCAGGTTGTAGTCGTCGGGCGTGGTGCTGCTGTTGGTGCGGTGCCCGAGCCAGATGGGCCCGGCCTGCTGGTTCTCGCCGAGCACGAACTTTCGGTTCTCGAGCAGGTCGGTGCGCCACTTGGCCAGCACGTCGAGATACGTCTTCGCGTCCTTCCGGGAGGCCTGCACGTACCAGATGGAGCAGAAGTCGGCGAAGCCTTCGCTCAGCCACGCGTCGTGGTACGTCGCATTGTCGGCGCCGAGCCCGAACCACTGGTGCGAGATCTCGTGCGCGCGCAGCACGGCGGGCGAGAAGTCGGGACGGCCCGCGACGCGGTCCGCCGCGAGCATCATGTGGATCATGCCCGGGTACGCCGCGTAGATCCGCTCGGGCGTCTCGAGCGCATGGAACTCGCGCGACGGCGGCATGCCGAACATGCGCTCGTAGAACTCCAGGCAGCTGGCCACGTCGAACGCCACCTTCTGGTCGTCGTCCCGGGAGTCGCGCAGCTGGGCGGGCGTGGCCACCGTCACCTTGCCCGCGCCGTCCGTGTGGCGCATCCACACGGTCACCGGAAGCGTGTCCCGGTCCACGCGAATGCCGCGCAGGAAGTTGACGTCGAACGACACCAGCTCGATCGGGTGCTCGACGAGCCAGCGCGAGCGCTGCACCGGTCCGGCGGTCTCGAGTGACACGCGCTTTCCCGCCGCGACCAGCTGATAGTCGCGCGGCTGCGAAAAGCGCATGTCCCACGTGGCGGCGCCGCCGTACCAGGGGCGCGGCACCCACGCGAACATGTCCTTGTGCCAGATCCAGTTCTCGGTGCGCTCGAACGCGTCTCCGTGATAGCGGAACCGCAGCATGGCGCTCTCGCCCGCGGCGATCGGCGGCGAAACGCGCACCCAGACCATGTCGTTGTCCTTCTCCTGCGCCCAGCTCGCTTCGCGTCCCGCCACGGTGAGCGAATCGATGCCCAGCGCCGACGGCAGCACGAATCCCAGCCACCCGCGCTCGCGCCCGTGCGCGACCACGTCCACCTCGGCCGTGCCCGACAGGGCGAGGCTCGAGGTGAGCGCCACGTCGGTGCGATAGCGCACCGCCTCGTACGCGGGGTTCAGGTCGCGGCGCAGCGTGTCGGGGTCGCCGGCGGCGAAGAACTGGCAGACGGTCTCGGCGGTGTAGAAGTGCAGCAACCCGAACTGGTCGTCGCTCGGCCGCCGCTCGAGCCGCACGCGCTCGGTGAAGTTGGGATCGAGCGAGAAGAACACCGGGTCGCCGCCCTTGGCGTTGGCGATCATGGCGCGGAAGTAGCCGTTGTCCTCGCCGTCCACGAGCATCTGCGCCAGCCCGAGCGGGCGCACGTACTGCGAGCGGCGCCACGTCAGGTACGGGAACGCCCCCTTCCAGGTGCGCTTGAGCGCCCGCGTGGTGTCGGGCGCGAACTGCAGCGCCGCCTCCAGCTCGCGAGCCGTGCTGTCCGAGAAGAAGAGCACCAGGCGCTGGAACGGCATGCGCAGCGTCGTGGTGCCGTAGAAGCGCCGCAGCTGCTGGCGCTCGATCTCGGATCGCGGCACGAAGCTGAACGTGCCGCGGCCCACGAACGTGGCCGCCACCGTCCGGCCGCCGAGCGGCAGCGCGAAGGCGAGCTGGCCCTCCTCGAGCACGAACGTGCCCGCGTCGCGCTCCAGCATGAGACTGGTGACGCGCGCGACGCGCGTGGAGTCGAGCGGCAGCGTGGAGAACGCGGAGTGAAACTCGCTCCAGGACTTCCACGACGAGGCGCGGGCGGGAGCGACCGCCGGCGCGGACAGCGCGAGCGCGCAGGCCAGGACGGTCGCGAGACGGCGGAACATGGGCGGCTCCGGGCGAAAGGGTGGGTGCCGGTACGAGCGGCAGCCTCTCCCCGCGGTGCCGCGTCGTCAATGACCGACTGCCCGGCGCCGCGCTCTGGTAGTCTGCCGCCGACATGAACTCCGCACACCGGAGCGCGGCCCGGCTGCGCCACCCCCGACCCGCATGAGAAAACTGCTCCCGTTCGCGCTCGCCGGCCTGCTGGTGCTCACGCTGCTGCCCGGTCTGGCCGCCATCGAGGCGACCGACTGGCGCGAGGCGCGCGACGCGCAGGTCACTCGCGAATCCACCGCCGGCAAGGAGTGGATCACGCCGCTTTACGGCCGCGAGGCGTTCTTCGAGAAGCCGCTCACCGGCTACTCGCACGAGGTGATCGCCCAGCGCCTCATGCGCCGCCTCGTGCATGGCGACACCGAGCACCAGACCGACGTGGCCACTTCACGCGCGGTGCGCGCCGCGATCGCGGCCGTGCTGGCGCTGCTCGTGGGCGTGGTGGGCACGCGCGCGTTCGGCTCGCGCGCCGGGTGGCTGGCCGGCTGCGCCATGGCGAGCACCGTGGGGCTGCCGCTGGCGGCGCGGGCCGATGGCGGGCAGCTGCTGGCCACGTTGTCGGCCTGGCTCGGCATCGCGTCGCTGCTGAGCGTCGTCCAGGGCCGCGCCCGGCGCCCCGGGCTCACGCGGTTCGGCGCGTGGTTCGCGTTCGGCGCCGCCGCGCTGACCGGAGGGCCACTGAGCGCGCTGTGGCCGCTCGCGGGATTCGCGCTCTACTTTCGGCTCACGCGGGCCCAGGACGCCTGGCGCGACGTGCGCCCGCTGACCGGGCTGCTCGTGGTGCTCGGCTTGATGCTGCCGTGGTACGGCATGATGACCGCGCTGTACCCCGACACGTTCCTCGCGCACGCCGCGTGGTTTCCGTACGGAATGGAAAAGCGCGGCTCGTGGCTGAGCGGCCCGCTGAGCGCGCTGTCGTACACGCTGATCCTGGGCTTTCCGTGGACACCCCTGCTCGGCGCGTCGCTGCGCGACTCCATCGCGCGGCTGCGCAAGCGCCGCGTCGCGGGCGAGCGTGACCTGCGCGAACCCTCGCACGCCTCCGGGCTGCTGCTCGCGCTGCTGCTGGCCGCCGGCATTCCCGTGGCGCTGTACCCCGGTCCGCCGTTGACGGCGGCGCTGCCCGCGCTGCCGGCGCTCGCGCTTCTGTGCGGACGCTTTCTCGACCGCGTGCTCGACGGCGACATGGAAAAGGAGCACCTGTCGGTCGCCACGCAGTTCACCGCCATGCTCGGTACGCTGCTCGCGCTGCTCGCCGTGACGCTGGCCTCGCGCCTGAGCGAGGCGGCGCACGGGCTGCAGCTGCTCGGCGCCGTCATGCTCCTGGCGTCATGGGCGCCGTTCCTGGCCGACTTCATGGGACGGCGCAAGGTGGCCGCCTCGCTGTTCGCGCTGCCCGTGGCGCTCGGCGCGCCGATCGTGCTCACGCAGGTGCTGCCGCCGCTCGAGCCCTGGCTCAACACGCGCCAGGTGGCCGAGGTGATGCAGTCCGACGCGCCCGCCAACGCACCGTTGGCGCTGCTCGAGCCCGAGCTGCCGTCGCTGCGCCTGCTGCTGCCGCGCCACCTGGTACAGGTGGCCGACGTGGATTCGTCGCTGCGCGCGCTGGTGTCGGGCGACGGCCGCGCGTACCTCGCGTTCCGCCCCGCGCGCGAGCGGGAGGTGCTGGCCGCGCTGCCGCCCGGCGCCGAAGTGCTCGTCCGCACGCCCACGCTGGTGCTCGCGCGCATCACCGTCACGCCGCGCTGACGCGGCCGTTCCGCGCCCGGCTGCCACTTCCGATTTCGTCCGCCCCGCGCCCTCGGCGCCGCGTAGACTGCCGCACATGACGTTCGACCCGAACCAGCCCGAGCTCCTGTGGAACGCGCTCACGAGCCGCGACCGCCGCTTCGACGGCCGCATCTTCGTGGGCGTGTCCAGCACCGGCATCTACTGCCGTCCCATCTGCCCGGCGCGCACGCCGGCGCGGCGCAACGTGAACTTCTACCCGAGCGCGGCCGCCGCGGAAGCGGCGGGCTTCCGGCCCTGCCGGCGCTGCCGCCCCGAGACCGCGCCGGGCTCCGCCGCATGGCAGGGCACGAGCGCCACCGTGGCGCGCGCGCTGCGGCTCATTGATGAGGGCGCCCTGGATTCCGGCTCGGTCGAAGCGCTTGGCGCGCGGCTCGGCGTGAGCGGGCGCTGGCTGCGCAACCTGTTCGCCGAACAGTTGGGCGCCTCGCCGCTCGACGTGGCGCAGACGCGGCGCGTTCACCTGGCGCGACGGCTGTTGGACGAGAGTTCGCTGCCGCTGGCCGACGTGGCGGCGGCGAGCGGCTTCGGCAGCGCGCGCCGGCTGCGCGAGGCTCTGCAACGCACGTTCCGCCGGCCCGCGTCCGAGCTGCGACGCGCGGGCGGGCCCGCGACGGCGGGGTTCGCGTTGGAGCTGCGCGCACGGGCGCCGTTCGACGGCGCGCCGCTGCTGGCGTTCTTCGCCACGCGCGCGATTCCCGGCGTGGAGTCGGTCGAGGGCGACACGTACTCGCGCACCGTCCGCATGGACGGCGTGGACGGCGTACTCGAGGTGACCGCGCCCGCGGCCCGGCACGCCGTGCGGCTGCGCCTGCACTCGTCCCGTCCGCTGCCGCTGCTGCCCGTGGTCGCGCGCGTGACGCGCATGTTCGACCTCGAAGCCGATTCGGCCGCGATCGCGCAGCAGCTGTCGCGCGATCCGTTGCTCGCTCGCGCGCTGAAGGGGCGCGCCGTGCGCGTGCCCGGAGCGTGGGATGCGTTCGAGCTGGGCGTGCGCGCGCTGCTCGGCCAGCAGATCACCGTGGCCGCGGCGCGCACGCTGGCCGCGCGCATCGTGGAGGCGTGTGGCGAGCAGCTGGATTCGCCGCGCGACGCGTTGACGCACGTGTTTCCCACGCCGGCGGCGCTCGCGGCGGCGCCGCTCGAGAGCCTGGGGCTGACGCGCGCCCGCGCGGCGGCGCTGCGCGGATTCGCGGCGGCGGTCGCGGAGGGCGCGTTGCGGCTCGACGAGCTCGGTTCGGCCGAGGAGGCCGAGGCCCGGCTGGTGAAGCTGCCCGGCATCGGGCCGTGGACCGCGCAGTACATCGCGATGCGCGCGGTTCACGATCCCGATGCGTTCCCCGCCGGAGACCTGGTGGTGCGCCAGG
>JADLGX010000492.1 GCA_020849095.1 Candidatus Eiseniibacteriota bacterium | reverse complement strand
GTTGCCGGCGGGCGGCACGAACGAGCCGATCAGCACGAACGGGAAGCCGGTGTTTGTGTTGCATGCGAAGCTCTTGAAGCAGGTCCCGTGCGTTCCGCAGTCGTCCCAGCTCAGGTTGATGCCCTCGCCCCTTGCGGCCGCGGGAATCATCAGGAGCATCAGCACGACGAGCAGCTTTCGAGTCAAGATCCCTCCGCGCTACCGGTACTGCGCCTTGACCGCGCCCCAGGTGGAGTTGCGGGTGGGGACGCGGCCGCAGACGGAGTGGCTCGCCTGCCAATCCACGTAGTTGCGGCTGGCAGGGAGCTGCAAACGGTAGTTCCCGACTCCAACCGGCTGACTGAGCTTGATCTCGTTGAGGGTGAGGAGAGCCGGTGCCGCGCAGTGCGCGCAGGATCCCGTCCCGACGGTCTTGGCGCGCGAGATTGCGAGCCGGAACGCGTAGTACTCGAGATCTGCCTCAACGGGTGCGGCGAACGACGGAGCAACAGCGAAGATCAGCGTCAGCCGGGCTCGACAATCGAGCGTCGCTTGCGGAGTGATGTATGCGGATATCCCCCCAGCTGCCTGCCCCGCCCAGTAGTCCGAGCATCGGTCGAGTACTGTTCCGAGGAAGTCCGCACTCGCAACCAGTGCGGTCTGGCGGCAGGACCCGGCATTCTTGAACTTCCACCAGTCGGGAATCGGCGAGTTGCTCGAGGAAATGTCGAGCGCGGCTTCCATGCCCGTGATCGCCGTGCTTCCGCCCGGCGCCACATATGAGCCCACCAGCAGGAACGCTGGACCCACGTTCGTATCGCAAGCGAAGGACTTCACAGCCTGCCCGTGAGTGCCGCAGTCGTCCCAGCTCAGGTTGATTCCCTCGGCGTTCGCGGGCAAGCCCGGGGCGAGCGTGATCATCGTTGCGGCGGCCAGCGCCCACCCGCTCTGCAGGACGAATGGGTTCATCGGTACTGCGCCTTGATCGCGCCCCAGGTGGAGTTGCGGACGGGGACGTAGAGGCACGACTGCGAAGGATCGCCGCCCTGCCATGAGACGTGGTTGCGATCGGCCGCGTGCTGGATTCGGTAGTCCCCGACCCCGAAGGGTTGAGTGAGCCTGATCTCGTTGAGCAGGATGGCGACTGGAGCGAGGCATCCTCCGCAGGAGCCGAAGCCCACGGTCCCGTCGCGCGAGATCGCGAGCCGAAAGGCGTAGTACTCCACGCCGCTCTCGACGGGCGACCAATAGTCGCTGGGCCACGCGAACACCAGCCGCAGCCGGCTCCGGCATGAGGCGTTGTTGAACGGCTGAATGTAAGCCGTCACCCCGCCCGTGGCCTGGGCTCCCCACAGATCGCGACAGGCGAAGTAGGGATAGTTCGCGAAGTCGGCGCTCGCCGTGAGGCTGGTGCGGCGGCACGCCCCGCTCGTGTAGAACTGCCACCAGCTCGGCATGTCAGTGACGGTCGTACCGAAGTCCACGACCACTTCCATGCCGGTGATCGCGGTGCTGCCCTCGGGAGCCACGTACGAGCCGATGAGCACGAACGAAGCACCGGTGTTCACGTCGCAGGCGAACGTCCTGTTCTCGGTCCCGGCCATGCCGCAGTCGTCCCAGCTCAGGTTGACGCCGGCGGCGCTGGCGGGCAGCGCGAACCCGGTGAGCATCACCAGCGCGAGCAGGGCGGTCTTCATCTCGGGAGCCTTCCGGATCGCCGCGGCCCAACGCGCGCACGACCTCTCTACCACTTTGCGGACCCGGTGGCTGCATCCACCTGAGGGGAGCATCGGGGGAGCCGAAATATTACCGCCGCGCCATTCCCCATTGCACGCATTCATTCGACAGCCCCGGCCCGGCCGTCCTACGCTGCCGCGCGCGTTCCCACACCCGATCGCCACAGGAGGTGCGCCCGTGTCCGACACGCCCCAAGCCGCAGGCGGCAGCCGCCGCGAGTTCCTCAAGCTGGTCGGCGCCGCCGGCCTGGCCGCCGCGCTTCCTCCCTCCACCGCGGCGCTCGCGCAGACCGCGGGCACGCCCGCCGCGCCGCCGGCCGCCGCGCCGGCCAAGCCCGCCGCCGAGGCGCCGTCGGCCGATGCCGTGGCGCTGGCCGCCATCCTGCGCCGGCGCTTTCCCGACCGCCTGACCGACGCGCAGTGGGAGAGCGTCACACGCGACTTCGAGGGCGACCTGGCCATCGGCAAGCGCCTTCGCGCGCTCGAGCTGGGCAACGGCGCCGAACCCGATTCCACCTTCAAGGCGTGAGGGACGAATGAGCGACGGTGACCTGCTGTTCCTGCCCGTGCGCCGGATCCGCGCACTCCTTCGCGAACGCAAGACCACGTCGGTTGCGCTCACTGAGCTGAGCTTGTCGCGCCTCGAGACGCTGGGGCCGAAGTTCAACGCCGTCGTCACGGTGATGCGCGACGGCGCGCTGGCCGAGGCGCGCGCCGCCGACGCCGAGATCGCCGCCGGCAAGTGGCGCGGACCGCTCCACGGCATTCCGTACGGCGTCAAGGACCTGCTCGCCACCAAGGGCGTGCCCACCACGTGGGGCGCGGAGCCCTACCGCAACCAGGTGTTCGATCACGACGCCACCGTGGTGCGCAAGCTGCGCGAAGCGGGCGCGGTGCTGGTCGCCAAGCTGGCCATGGTCGAACTGGCCGGCGGCATGGGCTACAACCACGCCGACGCCTCGTTCACCGGACCCGGCAAGACGCCGTGGAACACCGCGTTCTGGAGCGGCGGATCCTCCAGCGGCCCGGGCGCCGCGGTTTCCGCAGGGCTCGTCTCGTTCGCGATCGGTTCCGAGACGAGCGGCAGCATTCTCACCCCGTCGGCCTACTGCGGCGTGACGGGGCTGCGGCCCACGTACGGGCTGGTCAGCCGCCACGGCGCGATGGCCCTGTCGTGGACGCTCGACAAGCTGGGCCCCATGACGCGCGGCGCCGACGATGCCGCGCTCGTGCTGGCCGCCATGGCCGGCGCCGACCCGCTCGACGAATCTTGCGTCGGACGCGAGTTCGAGTGGGATGGGCCGTCGCAGCGCAAGAAGGCGTGGCGCATCGCCGTGCCCAAGGGCTGCGTCGAGAAGGTGCAGCCGGCCGTGCGCGAGAACTTCGAGAAGGCTCTCGCCTCGTACGGCACCGCCATCACCGTCACGCGCGACGTGGAGTGGCCGGACTTCGCATGGGGCCCGGCGGTGAGCGCTATCGTCAGCGCCGAGGGCGCGACGGCGTTTCTCGAACTGCTCGAGTCCGGCGACGCGAGCAAGCTGCGCTGCCCGGCCGATCGCACGGGCGGATATTCCAGCCTGCTGCTCCCGGCGGTGGATTACATCCAGGCGATGCGCCTGCGCCGCCCCATGCGCGCCGCGATGGCGAAGCTGTTCGAGACGTACGACGCCATCGCCACGCCCACGCGCGCCACGGTGGCGTATCCTGCCGACCGCAACTTCGAGGATGCGTACCCGGGCGTCAGCGGCGGGCCGCCGGTGATTCCCGCGGGCAACCTGGCCGGGCTTCCGGCGCTGTCGCTGCCCTGCGGGTTCGGCGAGAACGGCCTGCCCACGTCGCTCACTTTTCTCGGCCCGGCCTTCGGGGAGCGCACGCTCGCCGAACTCGGCGCCGCCTATCAGTCGTCCACGGACTGGCACCTGCGCCGTCCACCCGGTGTGTGACACCCCCTCGTCCCCGACTTCGTCTCCATCGTCTTCACGTCTCTTCGTCTCAAGGAGGAATCATGAAGTTCCGCAGCTCGATGCTGTTGGTGGCCGCTCTCGCCGCGTTCGCGCTGGCGGGCTGCGGTGGTGACATGGCCAAGCAGCTCGCCGGCAACGAACAGGTGCGAACCCAGGTGATGGACGCGATCGCCGGCAACAAGGACCTCGCGATGCAGGCGGTGGACCGCCTCATGGCGTCGGACTCGCTGCGCGCGCAGGTGATCGATCACCTGCTCACCCACGACCAGGCCGCCATGCAGGTGCTGGTGCGCATCGGCACCAACCCCGACGCGCTCGACCAGGTGATCGGTGTGGCCGCCAAGGACAGCGTGCTGCGCGACCACATGTTCACGCTCATCAAGGGCATGGAGATGGCGTCGGGCAAGTAGGCGCTCGCGCAAGAGACCAACGGCCCGCCGGAGCGCTCGCCCCGGCGGGCCGTTCGTGTGTTCGCGTGCGGTGGTGCCTGCGCTAAGCCACCTTCTTCATGGCCTCGCGCGCGTCGTGGTCGTCCGCCAGGTGCTTCGCGTGGACCACCTGCAGCAGGAGCGGCTTGAGCCTCTCGCGGTCGAGCGGCATGTGCTCTTCGGCCAGGCGCGTCTCGAAGCGCGTGAGCAACTCGCCCAGCGCGACCGGCAGCGTGGATTTGTCGCCGCTCCAGTTGGCGCGCAGGTAGCGTTCGGCCTCCGCTTCCAGCTCGCGGCTCACGCCCATGGCCTGCTTGGGATCGAACCCGATCGCGCCCGCGATCCCGCCGCGCTTGCGGATCACCCACAGCAGCACGGCGGCGGTCACGATGATGTCGAAGAGAACGAACGCGACGATCCACACGGGATTCACGGGTTCCTCCAGTTCAGGCGGCCTTGCGGAGCGTACGGGTGAGTTCCGCGGCGAGCGCGGCGAACGGGTCCTTGGACGGCTTGTCGCCGGCGGCGGGAGGGACGGGCGGTTCGCTCGCCTGTGGCTGCGGCTCGACGGCCGGCTCGGCGGCCGAAGCGGTGGCCGTCACCTGCTCCGGCTCCGCTGCGACCTCGCCCGGCGAGGGCAGCGGCTCGGCCGGCGCCTCGGCGCCAGTCGCCACGCGCTGCGCGACGAACGCCTGGTGGCCGTCCCCGGTGGGCCGCGAGGACTGCACCAGCCCGATCGCGCCGCCGGCGAGCTGCGCCTCGATGCCGTCGCCCCAGCGCCGGGCCACGCGCGCGCACCAGCGCGGCAACAGCGAAGCGGCGTCGGGCGAGACGATGGCGGCCAGCACCAGCGGCGCGCCGGTCAGCGCGGCCAGGCTGTCGCCCGCGCACGCGGTATCGTGCGCGACCACCGAGGGCGACAGCATGCGGATGAGTTCGGGAGCGTCGGCGCTCTGCGCGCGCAGCAGCGCGCCGCTTTCGTCGCGATGCCGCCAGCGGCCGTGGTCGGCCAGCAGCAGCACCGTGCCGCCGCGCTCGCGCGCGAGCAAGGCGACGCAGGCGTGCAGCATGCGGTCGGCGCTCTCGGCGTCCGGGCCGCCGATCAGCACCAGCCCCGACGGTGCGGTCAGCAGCGCGCGCAGCGGCTTGAGGTCGCCCAGCAGCGTGCCCGCCTCGGGCGGCGTCAGTTCGGCGGCGCGCACCCACAGCGCCTCGTGCGCTCCGGTCACGCGCGTGACCGAGTAGCGTCGCTGGTCGTCGCCGGTGACCACGCACGTCTGCACGCCCGCGGCGCGCGACGTGGTGGCGGACGTGGCGTTCCAGACGCCTTCGAGCAGCCGGGTCCGCAGCTGGTCGAACGCGGCCGGGTCCAGCGCCTGCTTGCCGGCGCTGCGCCAGCGCCCCGCCTGCATGAGGCGCGGCACATGGCCGGGGCGGAACAGCAGCGCGTCAGACGCGTCGCGCAGCAGCGCAAAGGGCGAGCCGCCCGCTTCGTGATCGGGCTCGGGCAGGCTGCCGGCCTCGGCGGCCACCGACTGGAACGCCTCGCGCAGCGCGTCCAGCGCGCCGGCGCGGCGCGTGAGCTTCTCGACCGCGCCGTCGGATTCGCCCACCTCCGCGCTCGCCTCGTCCATGCGGCGCGCGGCTTCCATCATGAGCCCTTCGGTGCTGTCGCAGATCGCGCTCGAGGCGGCCGTGGTGTCCGGGCGGAACTCGAAGTGCCCTTCCTTCCACGTGAAGATCTTGTACGCGGCGCCTTCGCCCTCGCGATGGCTCTCGTCGAGCGCGTTCACGATCTGGCCATGCTCGAAGAACAGGAACACGCG
>JADLGX010000491.1 GCA_020849095.1 Candidatus Eiseniibacteriota bacterium | reverse complement strand
TTCTGCGACCCGCACCGCGGTATCACGAGTTCGAGGTTGCGGGACAGACCATCACGGGGCGCTTCAACGAACACGAACTCTCGGACGCGGTCGAAGACGCATACCGCAAGAAGGGAGCGCAGTTGGTTGTCTCGCGCGACGCCGTCGGCTGGTCGGCAGGATTCGGGTCGTTGCCGGCACGGGGAGCCACGTTGGAGGAAGCCCTTCGGAACCTGTTGCAGAAGTAGTTCGATGCGGCGACCGCGCACCAGGGGAGGGCGATCCCGGGACGGGGGCGTGGCGAGAAGAGTCCGCGGCTCACTCGGACTGACTACTGCGTGCATGTTGCTCGCGCGTCCCTTCGCAGCGACTGCTGCTGGTTCCCGAGAAGCACACGCCGGAGCCGAGCGTTCAGGGGCTTGGTGGCTCCTCAACCGGCGTGCTCGGGTCGTCCAGCCAGATCCGAATGACCTCCCCGATTAGCCGCAAGATCTCAAGGACTCCGGGCAACCGCCGTTGCGTGAGCATCATCAGAACTTCTGGTGCAAGCCCAGGCATCGCTTTGATCTTCGCTTCCAACTCGTCGTCCGAGTGAAATGTGCCGCTGTAGAGCCAGAGCTTGAAGAACTCCTCGAACGAGTAGTTCTTGGGACCCGTGCCGTCATCGACCGCGACTTCCATGGGCGTCTGCAAGACCTCGTTCCAGCTCTGGCGGTAGTGCCGACTCCATCCAACGAGCCGGGGCAACTGGCATCGCCGCTCGATGATGTTGCAGACCCGCCCCACCGTGACGTCGCCATCGCCCTGCATGAGGAACTGGCGCAGCGTGATGCTGAACGACCTGAACTGGTCTGGATCAAATCCAACCAACCCCTGCTTCGGCCCAGCGAGATGCACGGTCAGGCGGGTGACACTCGTTTTGACCAAGCCGCAGGCTTCCAGGTCTTGGACTCTCCGCTGGAACTTTCGGAGCCGCGCTTCCTCGTCTGGTGTCAGCATCGTTCGCCTCGTTCCCGATCATGTTCGGCGCGCAGCGTCCTACGGCATCCTGCGGCGAAAGGCCGGCAAGGTGCGGGCTGCGCCGGGATCGCGCCTCACGTTGACACGAAGCAATTTGCAGCGGCCTACCGGGGCGCGGCAGCCGGTGGCAACTCAAACCCACCTCCCAGGCGGGTGGTCGAGAGCAGCTTGCCGTCGCGCAGCATGAAGCTCCAGGGCTTCGCGCCCGTGTAGCCGCCGTAGCTGTTCCTTGCGTTGACCATCGCGGTGACCTCCCAGCCGAAGACCGTGTCGGGCTGTCCGACCACCCGTCCCCACGTTGGGCGCGCCTCCTGGAACTCGATCCGCGCGCTCTCCGGGTCCTTGAGGGCGGCCAGGATCTGCTCGCGCAGCGCCTTCTCCACGCCCACGGGCTGAGCACCGAACTCGGCCTTCTCGACTTCTTGCGTCTGAGGCGTGATGGACGCGAGTTCGCGATCCACCTTCGCGACGTCGAACGTGACCCAGAAGTTGAGGTCGTGGTGCCGGCTCGCCAGCACGCCCAGGCCATGCGGTCTCTGCTGGAGCAGGTAGCTCTTCTGCATCTGGGCCTTCCCGCTCGTGGCGGTCACGTCGACCATCCAGCCGAACTGGAAGCCCCGCCGAGTTGCGCCACACCAGCCGGTCTGCGGCTCCGAGTGGACCACATTGATGTCCTTCGCCTGGACGCCCTTGAACACGGCGTGGCCGAGGGCGTTGCGCTTCGCGACCAGAACGATCTCGTCGTTCGACGGGCGCGGGCCGTAGTCGGCCGCGGCCATCTGCTCGTCGCTGGGGCTGCCGGGACCGAGGAGCGAACAGCCCGCGAGCGCGGTCGCGAGCAACAGGACCATGAACTTGCGCATGCCGGTTCTTCGGCCTGCGCGGGGGCGAGACTTGCGTCGCGCGCGAAGCAGTCGCCCCTGGCGGGAACCGACTGGCAGACGTTGTCGGGCCGCGTATCCTGCTGATGAACGAACACCCGGGGGGCGGCGTTCGCAAGCGGACCTCACGCGGGCTTGACTCTCCTTCCTTCCCCTTTTTCCCGAAGCCCGGCCGCACCCAACCTTTCCCTCCGTCGATGCTGCCGGAGGGCGGCCCTCAGACTGTCCGACTGCGCCACGATCGGGCCTGTGATCCTGTGCCGTGACGCGGGCGTGCAGTGGGTCGACCAGGACCTGATCGACGATCGAGCCTACGCGCCGGATGAAGTCATCGACCTGAGGTTCGCGCCGACCACGATCAGCGCGACTCGTTCCTGGTTTGGCGCTGGCCCTACTCCGACTTCTCGGGCACGCCCCCTGGCAGCTTCACATGCGAGACGAACCAGTCGATCGGTCGCTTCAGCGCCTTGGCGAACTTGGCAAGCTCTACGGCATCGACACGGCGCTCGCCGGCCTCGCACTTGTAGAGCCACGCTTGGCTCTTTCGCAGCAGCTTCGCGAGGTCTCGCTGGGTGAGGCCAGCCTCGTGGCGTGCTTCCGCGAGTCGGCGACGGAACGCGACGTATTCGGCGGTGTGGAGGCTGAGGCGGCGTGGAACACCCATGGCCAGGGCCTCGGCTGGCGGACTGATTCAAGTCACGCTGGCCGAGAGCCGAATACCGGAACATGCTGCCCTGCTTGACTCCGCTATGGAGTCAAGCCAAGCACTCGGGCAGCGCGAGCTTCTTGCTGAGCAGGAGGCTGGGGAATCTCACCAATGGGCTCCATTCGCCGATTCGCTCTTCTCGCCCTTGCTACCGTGCTCGCGGGCTGCGCCAGCTTCTCGCAGTGGCTCGACAAGCTGGAGGGAAAGGAGCCCCAGCCAGCAAACACGCGCTCCACCGCTGCTGCGACCCCGAAGGCCACGCCGAAGCCGCCGGCTGCGCCTCCAGCCAAGCCCGCGCCGCCGCCGCCGACGTGGAGCACCACGTTGCCGACCGGCACACGGATCACCTTCGGGCGCGCCGAGTCCTTCGCTGCAGTCGAAGACCACGCGGTGGACGTCATCACGAGCGAACTCTGCGGTGTCGGATGGACGCGCCAGTTCGGCAACTACCCGAGCATCTACTTCGTCGAGATCGACAACCGCAAGGGCAAGGCGGATGTCTCGTGGTCGCCGCGCGACCGCGTGGTCTTGGCCGCGCAAGGGCGCACCTACGAGCAGGAGCAGGGCTTCCGGTTCGCAGCGGTCATGCAGCGGTTCGGCGGCCACGCACAGACCGTGCTCCCCGGCACGACCGCCATCATGCCGGTCGTTTTCGTGAATCCGGTCCCGTGGCGCTCGATCACAACGGCACGGATTCAGAGCGGGTCCACCGCGATCCCGCTGGCTTGCGATGAGAAACCGACCAGTAGTGCGACGACCACGGCCGCGCCGGCCCGCTAGCGAGACCAACGGAGGATGGGAGAGATCACCATGAGCACGCAGACCGAAGCCACCGAAGCCGCTCGCGCAGTCGAACGCCCCGTCAACCCGGGTCGACAACGCGCCGCCCAGCCATCCACGCGGGTCGAGTCCCGGGTGTGGACCGGCCGTCCTTCTCAGATCGCGAACCTGGGTGCGTTCGTCTGGTGCGCGCTACTCTGCTGGCTCGTCATCCCGATCTTCGTCGCGGTGTGGCGGTATCTGCTTGTTCGCACGATGCGCTACGAGCTGACCACGCAGCGATTCCGCGTGACGTCTGGCGTGCTGGCCCGGAGGACCGACGAGCTGGAGCTGTATCGGTGCAAGGACTCGGAGTTCTCGCAGACCCTGTTCCAGCGCCTGTTCGGACTCGCCACGATCGCGATGGCCACGTCGGACGAGTCCTCGCCGATCGCGGTCATCGCGAGCATCCCGGCATGCCGCGCGAAGGAGCTTCGCGAGCAGATCCGCAACCTTGTCGAGGACCTGCGTGATCGGAAGCGGGTCCGAGAAGTCGACTACTCTTGAAGTCGCTAGCGCAGCTCCGCGCGAGCGGTCGCTTACTTCGTCCGCGTCGCTAGAATGCGCCGATGGCGGATCGAGCGGCGGCGAGCAACTTTGGGGTCATCAACGTCTGCGCGGGTGACGTGCCAGAGGAGTTCCGAGAAGGAGCGGCTTTCGAAGTTCGCGCTCTGCTCGCTGCGTTCGATGAAGTCGAGTGGTCGTTCGAGCCAGTTCACCTCGATGTCGTGCTCGCTGCGGATCTTGCCGAGCGAATCGCGCGAGTAGAGAAGGGCTATCACGGGACTTCGCGGCGTGGCAGCGTCTACGGGACGGTTGGCGTGCGTGGAGTCACCCTCTACGCGGATCGCCGCTCACCGCTGCGTTCCACGATCGTTCTCGACGGGGGATACTGGACGAAGGATGACACCGAGAGCCGCGTGTTGCGCTGCTACCTGCTCTTCCACGAGTTCAGGCACGTCGTGCAAGCCGCCGAGATGTCGGATGAAGAGTGGGCGGCGTCACGACAGTCGGTGACATCAGTCTGGGACAGCCTGCTTCGGGAGGCCAACTATCTGTGGTGCGAGCACGATGCCGACGTGTTCTCGGATCACATGATCCGCGGCTTGACGCAAGGAACGGGGGGCCCTGGGAACTTCTTGGTCGACGGATTCGCTACGAACGTCAGGACCCTCCTCGAAGAACTTACGGCCCCGGACTTGCTGGCGAAGGACGGCGACGAGGTGCGCGCGCAGGGAGCGACCACGGAGCTGTTTCGCGTCCTCGCCCACCTTTCGGCCCTGTGGCGACCGATGGGCGGCGAGCAACACCTAACGAAGGTGCTCTCGGAACTTCCCGGCTTCGAGCGTGTCCTCGGTCACGATTGGCTGCGGTTCCATGCTGCACTCGCGCTCCCCTACGCCGCGGATGCTGAGGCCGAGATCGCCGACGTGCTACGCGCTTCCTTCCGCCAAATCGGCTTTCAGGTGTGACGGCAGAGCATCAGCAGAGTGGCTTCCGGTCACTTCTGTAGCCGGCGGAACACGGCCCACACGTCGTGCAGGGCCGTGTTATAGGCCGGGTCCAGATCGGGCGACGCGGCGCACGCGCCCTTGAAGTTGCCGTATCCGATGCCCGCGACCATCGCGGCCACGACCCGGGCGAAGGTCGCGCGCGGCACGATGATCCTCCACTTGTAGTCGCGCCCCGGCTCGCTCTCGATGATCTGATGGCGGCGCAGGCTCGGGTGGTCGCGCTGCAGCAGCTCCAGGTGCCGCCTGACCCGCGCCCGGACCATCAGCTTCCCGGGCGCGTTGGGCCTCTGGCCGGGCTCTGGGCCGGCCTGCACGACCGAAAAAGTGCCGGCGACCGAACTCACCCACATCGTGCCGCTCCGTGGTCCATGGCCGCATACACGACCCACGGCCTCCGGGAGTCAACCCAGGTTATCGGTGGGAGCGTTGCGCTTGTCCGAATGTTGGTGCTGAACCGTCGGTGACATTGAGTCATTCGCGACCACCCCGGTGCCGAGCCAGCAGGGTCTGGACCGTGGACCTTGCCCATGGTCGACCACTCCGCGTCGGCACTCGCTCGCTGTTCAGCGCGGCGGCGATCTCGGCCAGCGAGCGCCGGTTGCCGGCGGGGTCGGCAGCCAGTTCGAGCAGCCGCTTGAGGCCCGCCGCCTCGGCATCTCGCACGCCGTAGGCAGGCGGCCCCTCACAGCGGCCGCGCTGCCGCCGAACCCGGTCCCTGGCTCCCCGCAGCTTTGCTACGAGGCCACTCTTCTCGAACTGCGCGACCGCTGCCAGGACCTGCCTGATGAGCACGCCGGTCGGGTTCCCGTCGTCGCTCCCGTTCGTCAGGTCCGTGCCGCCCTCGGCCTCGACCACGCGAATGCCCTGCTCGCGAAAGGTCCGCA
>JADLGX010000490.1 GCA_020849095.1 Candidatus Eiseniibacteriota bacterium | reverse complement strand
GAAGTCCGCCGACGTGCTGCTGCAGCTGGCGCAGGTGTGGGAGGAGCGGGCGTAGCGGCCGTTACGCCGCGAATTCGTCCGGATCGTCGCGCTTGATCGAGAACGCCGCCTTCGCTTCGCCGGGGGCAGTCGCGTTGGGGACCTCGCCGGCCATCTTGATTCGCAGTCGCAGGTTGTTGGCGCTGTCCGCCTGGCGCAGCGCCTCGTCCAGCGTGATGTCGCCCGCGCGGTACAGCTCGTACAGCGCCATGTCGAACGACTGCGAGCCGTCGAGCGCATTGCCCTCGATGGCGCCCTTGATGGCGGCGATCTCGCCCTTGGCGATCAGGTCGGCCACGCGCGGCGTGTTGAGCATCACCTCGATGGCCGCGACGCGCCCTTCGCCCGACGCCTTGGGCACCAGCCGCTGCGAGACGATCCCGCGCAGGTTGAGCGAGAGCTGCGCGTACACCTGCCCGTGCAGCTCGGCGGGAAAGAAGTTCATGAGCCGCTCGACCGACTGGTTGGCGTTGTTCGCGTGCAGCGTGCCCAGCACCAGGTGGCCGGTCTCCGAAAAATGGATCGCGGCCTCGACGGTTTCCAGGTCGCGCATCTCGCCAATGAGGATCACGTCGGGCGCCTGGCGCAGCGCGCTCTTGAGTCCCGAGGCGAACGACGCGGTGTCCACGCCGATCTCGCGCTGGGTGACCACGCAGCCGTGATGCTCGTGCACGAACTCGATCGGGTCCTCGAGCGTCAGGATGTGCCCGCGCGTGCTGCGATTGCGGTGGTCGATGAGCGCCGCGAGTGTGGTGGACTTGCCCGAACCCGTCGCGCCGGTCACCAGCACCAGCCCGCGCTTCTGCATGATGAGCTCGGTCAGCACCGTGGGCAGCCCCAGCTCCACGGCGGTGGGAAAGCGGATCGGGATGAGCCGCGCCACCAGTCCCACCTGGCCGCGCTGGCGGAACACGTTCAGCCGGAAGCGCCCGACACCCTTGATGGCGCGTGCGCTGTTGAGCTCGTGACTGCGGTCGAACTCGCCCTGTTCGGTCGCCGACAGCGCTTCGCGCACCAGGGACTCGACCTCCGCGGCGGCCAGCGGCCGGTCGGTGGCTTCGATCGTGGAGCCGTCCACGCGAATGAGCGCGTGGGCGTCGGCGGTCAGGTACAGGTCGGAGCCCTTGTTCTCGCGGATGGCGGTCAGCAGGTCGTCGAGCGTCATGGGTTCCTCAGCGCCCGAACAGCCCGGTCTTGGGGGCCGGTGCCGCTGGCGCCGGGGTGCCGCCCGTCGCGCCGGGGGCCGGCGTCTCGAATCCGCGCGGGTTGCTCGAGCGCTTCATGGCCACGTCGCGGGACAGCTTGCCCTGCATGACCAGCTCGCGCAGAGACTGGTCGAGCGAGATCATGCCGTCCTTGGCGCCCGTCTGGATGACCGACATGATCTGCGCGGTCTTGTCCTCGCGGATGAGGTTGCGCAGCGCGGGCACGCCCACCAGCACCTCGAGCGCCGCCACGCGGCCCTTGCCGTCCTTGCTCGGCAGCAGCGTCTGCGCGACCACGCCCTCGAGAGACTCCGACAGCATGGTGCGCACCTGCGCCTGCTGGCCCGACGGAAAGATGTCGATGATGCGGTCGATGGTCTTGGAGGCCGAGCTGGTGTGCAGCGTGGCGAAGACCAGGTGGCCGGTCTCGGCCGCCGTGATCGCCAGCTGGGTGGTCTCCAGGTCGCGCAGCTCGCCCACGAGAATCACGTCCGGATCCTCGCGCAGCGCGGCGCGCAGCGCGTTGGTGAACGAATCGGTGTGCGGTCCCACTTCTCGCTGGGTGATGAGCGACTTCTTGGGCGCGTGCACGAACTCGATCGGGTCCTCGATGGTGAGGATGTGGCAGCGCTCGGTCTCGTTGATGTAGTCCACCATGGCCGCGAGCGTCGTGGACTTGCCCGATCCCGTCGGCCCCGTCACCACGACCAGCCCGCGCTCGAGCTTGGCCAGCTGCTGCAGAACCGGCGGCGAGCCCAGTTCCTCGAGCGTCTTGATCTTGGTGGGCACCAGGCGGAACACGGCCTGCACGCCGAGCCGCTGCACCAGCACGTTGGCGCGGAAGCGCGACAGCCCCGGGATCTCGAACGCGAAGTCGAGGTCGTGACGCTCCTCGAAGATGCGCTTCTGGTCGTCGTTCATCAGGTCGTAGATGGCGGCGCGCGTCTCGTCGGGTCCGATGGCGCGCATGTCCAGCTGCACGGTCTCGCCGCGCAGCCGCAGGACGGGGGGAAGCCCGGGCGAAATGTGCACGTCGGAGGCGCCCTGGTCGTGGGCGAAGGACAGGATCGCGGTGATGTCGAGAGCCATCAGGCCACCGCCTTCGCCGCATCGCGCGGATCGAGCGCCCCGCGGCGCACCCCGTCGGCCACCCGGGCGGCCAGTGTGTCGAAGCCGTGCGTCCGGGCGATCGAGAGCAGTTCGTCCGCGCCGGCGCCCGACAGCAGCGCGCTCCGCTGGGCGTCGCTCTCGTAGAGCACTTCGAAGACCGCGGCACGTGGCGGCTCGGGCGCCGCTGCGGCGCCGCCGGTGGCCGCCCGAACGGTCGCGACCAGCCGCTGCTGGATCACGGCGCGCAGGCGGCGCGACAGCGCGGCACG
>JADLGX010000489.1 GCA_020849095.1 Candidatus Eiseniibacteriota bacterium | reverse complement strand
CGCAGGGGCAGGACGTCGCTGTGGGCGGCAACCGCGCGCAGCACTTCGATGGTCCAACCAAGCACGCGCGCCACGACGATCACTGGGGATAAGAAACCCCAGTCCAGTTTCTCAAGGCGGTGAACGTTATGCATGGCCGACACCGGCCGGGCACGGCATCCAAGTTGGCAGGTCGCATGCTAGGCCGGTGTCCCCGCCGCCGGCAACGCGATCATCTGTGAAGCGTCAGCGGCGGGGTTAGCGGCCATGCATTGTTCGGCGCCCCGACCCGGAAGCACGCCGTGCGTTCGCTCGCGCTCGCGGCCGGCGGCTCGCGGCACTCACTCCGAGGCTTGCGAGCGCAGCGAAGGAAGAACGCGAAGCCGGGCTCTTGTCGGGAACGCCGTCACAACCGACCACAGGAACGCCGGGGAGTCGGCGGCAGCGCAGGCAGCGCTGCGCGTCATCATCGCGCGCAGGCCCGATCGTCCATGTGGCGTGGGGCCGAGTGGGCCGTCTATGTCGGCTCTGTCTCGTCCAAGTGTCCTGGTCAGGCACGGTCAATCGGCTCCGTGACAATAGCCATCGTCGCCAAAACTGCATCCCCCGCCCTCCGCGGGAATACTGCAGACCCCGTCGCCGCACACAGGGCGAGCGGCCGGCAACGGCATCACGCACTCGACGTGAAAGCGCTCGCTCCACGGCGGGCACGCGGATGCCGCAGCGTCGCGGTCGGCTGATACCTCGCCGAGTGAATCGTCGTTCACGGCTGCGTGCTCGCCGCTGCAAGCGCCGCATTGGTCGCCGAGCCACACGATCACGCAATCGCTGTTGGCTTGGCAGGTCGTCTCGTAGTCGTCGATAGACAGAACCGTGGGCGTGCATCCCATCACCGCGAACCCCAACGTCGCAAAGACCAGTACCCTCATCATCTCCCCCAAAGTAGCCGCTGCCTGGGCGCCGAACGTTGAGCACACCCGGCACCGGCCGGGCGCATCGTCGATTTTACCAGGCCGCTCACCCGGCCGGTGACCCCGCCGCCGGCAACGTAACATGGGTGAAGTGTCGGCGGCGGGGCCAGCGGGTGTGCTCTGTTCGCTGCCTGGCACGCCGTCGCGTACGGGCATGGCCGAGCGCCTGCTCGTGCACCTCAGAGTGGTTTCACGTCAACCACATCCGGGTGAAGACCCCGGTCCAGCTCTCGTCGGCCAGCGTGAAGACGCCGAAGTAGCCGGAGAACCCGCCCGGGCCGGTGGTCTCCTCGACGTAGATGATGGCTTGGTCGCAGTCGACCCCAGCGCGAGAGAAGCGAAACGCTGCGCCTGCTCCGGGGTGCCGATCGAGGAATGCGTCCCATTGGGGGTCCGGATCGAACGCTGTGCGAAGCTCGTCGATGTCAACGAAGTAAAGCTCGACGCCAGCCTTCCCCTGTACCGCAAAGGGGTCGACCTCTGCGGGATCACGACCGCGATTCATCAGGGATGCGATGGTGGCCGGGCGGACGTCGAGGAGTTCGGGGTTCGATGCGAGAACGTGTTCCATCTCGGGGCCAGCGAAGTAGTCGTAGACGACGATGGCGCTGCTGTCGGGGGTCACAAAGTGACCGATGCTGGCCGCGATCAGATCGGAGTCAATCGCCGAACCAGGGCCTTGGTAGGGATCGACGCAGCCAGCGGTGCACGCGACAGCAGCCACACCGCAGACAAGAACGTAGGACCCAATCGCCGCCAATGCTCAGCCCTCGTGCCAAGAACATACGCCAAGGGAACTTGCCGCACCAAGCCCGGCACCGAACGCGGCGCCGCCGACCGCAGCAAACGGCGATGCGAAGAAGGCACCGAGTCGCGGGGCATCGCACGAGCCGGCGAAACAGTCGCCGTGCTTTTGCGCGACCTCTGCCAATGCGAACGTGATCGCTACAGCGCTCCCGGCGCCGACGGCGCCGCCCGCAATGGCGCCGAACATTGTCGCGCCCTCGCAGTCTCGCGGGGGCGTCGGCGCCGATGCGGCTGCGGCGCCGGTCGACGCCAGCCAAGCGGCAACGAAAAGAGTCATCATCTCCGGTGGACCTTCATGGGCAGCGAACGTTAAGCGCAGCGGACAGCCGCGCGGAACGCCGTCCATCATGCCACGAAGCCGAGCGAGCTGGGACCACCTGCGACGCGCGGCTGGCCCCGCCGCCGCCGCCCCCTTCTGCGAAAGGCGACGGCGGCGGGGCTTTGCCGCTGCGCTGTGTTCACCGCCTGCACGAGTCGCTCGACCAGAAGCCGCGGCTCCTGGTCGTCGTCGAGGATGAAACTGGTTCTTCCGCAGCGCCGCCCAAGCACCGGCGGCCGGCACGAAGCTGAAGGAGAAGCGGCACTTCCTGCCGTGGGCGCTCCAGCGAGCGAGCACAAGGTCAAAGGAGCAAGGGCCTGGGGCTCGATGCCCTTCTGCAAAGCACGCCGTCCTGGCGGGGCAGCACGGGCGTGCGCGTTCGCGCGGGCACGTCGTTGCTCTCTGGAATTCCAAATTCTCGACATCGCGGGCAGATGGCTCGTCGTCGCCACCGGCGCCGAAAGCGCGGGCACCAAGGCGCTCGTCGATCATCACTGCCCTACATGCGCGTGGTGCAGGACGCTCAGGCCGGGGCAGCACACGCAACCCAATCGCGCGGGCAGG
>JADLGX010000488.1 GCA_020849095.1 Candidatus Eiseniibacteriota bacterium | reverse complement strand
GCGGCAACCCGTTGACCGTGGTGAAGCCCTTGTTGTTGGCGAACAGGTGAAAGCCGAACGGCTGCGCGCCGTTGGTGTCCATGCGGTAGCGGAAGCCGTCGCGCGTGAGCAGGTACACCTGCGACGACAGCGTCGCCGTGGGGCCGCCCATGTTCATCGCCAGGTTGTTCACGAAGGCGCGTCCCGGAATCGTGACGCCGGCCGAGCTGCGAACGGTCACGTCCCACGCGCACACGTAGCCCACGTCCACCCGCTGGGTCCACGCGTTGCCGACCGGCACCTGCGGCGGGTTGAGCCCGCTCGTGGAGTCGGGGCTCACGAAATGGATCTCCCACACGCCCGCCTGGCCGGCTGCCACGGTGACGGCGGCCGGGCGGTAACCGCCCGCGTTGGGAAGCGGTCCCGCCTGTTCCTGCGCGAGCGACGGGATGACGCCGAGCGACGTGGGCACGAGGAAAGGTGAGCCCACCGGGGGGCGCACGCGGATGCGGCCGGCGCTCACGCCGTTGGCGCTGGAGGCCAGGAGCAGCGTGTCGCCCGCCTCGGCGTACACCTTGACCACGGCGCGACGGCGCAGCGTGGAGTTCTGGGTGAAGTCGTTCCGGTACTCGAGGAACGGGCGGAAGCCGCCGCTCTGGATGAGCGTCGCGCTGCCTTCGGCGGCCGCGCGGCCGGGAGCGAGGGAGAGCAGTCCCGCGACCGTGGCCATACAAAGGTGGAGGGCAAGGCGGGCGGGCAGCCGGAAGGCGGCAGGAATCACGGCGTCGACCTCGTTCGCGATCCCGCCGGACCGCGCGCGGGGGCGCGCGGGGGTGGGGAGTCGCTGGGGGGAATACAGGCATGACACCCGGGTCGGACGGGACCCGGGCGGGAGAGAATGATCCGATTGGGGCGGACATTAGGTGCCCCCTTCCGTCCGCCGCAACCTCGGACCGCCCGGGTGGGGCGAAAGTCACCGGACCCAAGGGACCGGTTGCCTTCGTTTCCCGACCGGGCGAGGATGCGGGCGTCCGTGTGCCCGCCATCCCTGACCCCGGCGCGGCTTGGGAGAAAGACCGAAACCATGAAGCCTATTTCCGAAATCGCGAAGCTTCTCGATATCGATCCGGCTCACCTCGAGCCCTACGGCCACTACAAGGCCAAGCTGAATCTCAAGTCCTTCGTGGGCAAGCCGCGCCGCGGCAAGCTCGTGCTGGTCTCGGCGATCACGCCGACCCCGGCCGGCGAAGGCAAGACCACCACCACCGTCGGTCTCGTGCAGGGCCTGGCCAAGATCGGCGTTCGCGCCGCGGCCGCGCTTCGCGAGCCCTCGCTGGGACCGGTTTTCGGCATGAAGGGCGGCGGCGCCGGCGGCGGCGCTTCCGAGATCGTGCCGATGATGGACATCAACATGCACTTCAACGGCGACTTTCACGCCGTTTCGGCCGCGCACAACCTGCTCGCGGCGATGGTGGACAACCACCTGCACCACGGCAACGCGCTCGGCATCGATTCGCGCCGCGTGACCTGGAAGCGCGTGGTGGACATGAACGACCGCGCGCTGCGCGACATCATCATCGGGCTCGGCGGCCGCACCGAGGGCATTCCGCGCGAGAGCGGATTCGACATCACCGCCGCCTCCGAAGTGATGGCCGTGCTCTGCCTGGCCGACGGCATTCCCGACCTGAAGGTGCGGCTGGGCCGGATCGTCGTGGGCTACCGCACTGACGGCACGCCGGTGACGGCGCGGGATCTGGGCGCCGTGGGCGCCATGGCCGCGCTGCTCAAGGAGGCGGTCAAGCCCAACCTGGTGCAGACCACCGAGGGCGTTCCCGCGTTCGTGCACGGCGGGCCGTTCGCCAACATCGCGCACGGCACCAACACGATCAACGCCACCAAGGCCGCGCTCGCGTACGCCGACATCGTGGTGACCGAGGCCGGCTTCGCGTTCGAGCTGGGCGCCGAGAAATTCTTCGACATCAACTGCCAGTACGGCGGCTTCGCGCCGGCCTGCACGGTGCTGGTGGCCACGATCCGCGCGCTCAAGATGCACGGCGGCAAGCCGCTGGCCGAAGTGAGCCAGCCGGACGTCGCGGCCATAGTGAAGGGCTTCTCGAACATGGAGAAGCACCTCGAGAACATCAAGAAGTTCGGGCAGAAGTGCGTCGTCGCGATCAACCACTTCCCCACCGACACCAAGGAAGAGATCGAGACGCTCAAGCTGCACTGCGAGGCCCTGGGCATGAAGGCCGTGGTCGCCAAGACGTTCAGCGAGGGCGGCAAGGGCTGCACCGAGCTGGCCGAAGTGGTGCGCGACCTGGTCGCGGCGACCGAGCCCGGGTTCACGCCGCTCTACGACTGGAACGACTCGATCGAGAACAAGATCGCCACGGTGGCGCGCGAGATGTACGGCGCCGTCGCGGTGGACTACACGGCGCGCGGCAAGCGTGACCGCATCCAGCTCGAGAAGGCCGGCTTCGGCAAGCTGCCGGTGTGCATCGCCAAGACGCAGCAGTCGCTCTCGGACAACCCGGCGCTGCTGGGCCGCCCGAAGGACTT
>JADLGX010000487.1 GCA_020849095.1 Candidatus Eiseniibacteriota bacterium | reverse complement strand
TCGACGAGCTGCGCCGCGTGCGCCGCGTGAGCGACCGCACCGTGGACGCCTACCGCCACGACGTCATGGACTACCACGCCTTCGCGCGCTCGCACGGGCTGGCCGACTGGAACGAGGCCACGACCACTTTCGTGGACGGCTACTTCGCGTCGCTGCTGCGGCGCGGGCACGCGGGTTCGACCGCGGCACGCCGCCGCTCGTCGCTGCGCGGCTTTCACGCGTTCCTCGCCCGCATGGGACACCACCGCGAGGACCCGGTGGCGCTGCAGCCCGCGCCGCGCCGCGAGCGCAAGCTGCCGCACGCGCTCACGCTGGGCGAGATCGAGTCGCTGCTCGCTCAGCCCGAGGGCGAGGGCGCGCTCGCCCTGCGAGACCGCGCCATGCTCGAGCTGGCGTACGCCGCGGGGCTGCGTGTTTCCGAACTGGTCGATGTGGACCGCGCCCAGCTCGACCTGGCGGGCGGCTCGCTGCTGGTGACCGGCAAGGGCAACAAGCAGCGCCTGGTGCCGTTCGGCCGGGCCGCCGCCGGCGCGCTGCGGGAGTGGCTCGATCGCGGCCGGCCGCAGCTCGCGGGGCGAGCGCGGCACGACCGGCTGTTCTGCAACGCGCGCGGCGGGCCGCTGTCGCGCGCGGGCTGGTGGAAGATCCTGCGCAACCACGCGCGTCGCGCCGGGATCGCCACGCGCGTGCATCCGCACGCGCTGCGTCATTCGTTCGCGACACATCTGCTCGAGGGCGGCGCGGACCTGCGCGTGGTGCAGGAGCTGCTCGGTCACGCGTCGGTCACCACCACCGCCATCTACACGCATCTCGACCGCGGTTACCTGCGCGAGGTGCACCGTCAGTTCCATCCGCGGGCATGAACGTGCCCGCGACAACTCACGACCGGGGTCGTGGAGGCAGGATGAACCGAGTTCGAGCAATGGCTGTGATGATCACCGTTTCGCTGCTGGTGGCCACCGCCGCCCACGCCGGCACCATCGTACTGCCGCGCGCCGGGCAGGTGGGCGTGAGCGTGCAGGGGCAGTGGGGGCTGTTGATGAAGTCCGGGCTGGTCGGCGAGGAGTTCGGCAACGGCCCCGGCATGGGGGTGAAGTTGCGCTACCGCATGCGCTACGAGCGGGGCGTCGGGCTGTCGTTCGACACCCAGTCCCTCGATTCGCGTGACCCGGGGCGCGGCGAAGGCGCGTTCCTCCCGATCACCGACGACTCGACGCTCGTGCGTGAGCGCGTGGTCATGAACTCCGCGGGCTTCGACCTGTACCAGTTCTTCGGGACGCGAACGCGCACCGTCAAGCACCTCAATGCCGGCATGGGAATCACCCAGATCTCGGCGCGGCTCTCGAACGGCGAAGTGCAGTACCCGCTCGGTGCGGACGGCTTCTACCTCAGCGCGGGCGGCGGCATCGAGAAGTTCGTCTATCGCAGCTGGGCGGTCGACCTGAACGCCCGGTACCAGGCGGTGTTCCACGACTCCAAGATCAACCACGGCGTGCAGGTCGGCCTGGGCATGATCTTCTACGCGGCCTACTGACATGAAGACCACTCTCGGAATCGCGTTCCACGGCGCCGCCCGAACGGTCACGGGCTCGCGGCACCTGCTCACGTTCGGCGGCAAGAAGCTGTTGTTCGACTGCGGGCTCTACCAGGGCCGGCGGGACGAGGCGGAGCGCATCAACCGCACGTTCAAGTTCGATCCGGCCGAAGTGGAAACCGTGGTCATCTCGCACGCGCACGTGGACCACATCGGCAATCTTCCCACGCTGATCGCGCGCGGCTACGCGGGCCCGATCCACATGACGCCCGCCACCGCCGACCTGGCCGCGGTGCTGCTCGCGGACAGCGCGTTCCTCATGCAGAAGGATCTCGAGCACGTCAACAAGCGCCGCGGCGAGCGTCCCGCGCGCACGCCGCTGTTCACGATGGCCGACGTCGAAGAGACCATGACGCGCATCGTGCGGCACGACTACCACGTGGAATGGTCGCCGCTGCCGGGCGTGACGGCGCGCTACGACGATGCCGGGCACATCCTGGGCTCCGCCATCACCACGTTCGAGTTCTCGGCCGGCGGACGCACGCGCCGCGTGTGCATGGGCGGCGACCTCGGCCGGCCCGCGCGCGCCATCCTGCGCGACCCCGAGACGCCGGCCAGCCCCGACTCACTCGTGCTCGAGAGCACCTACGGCGACCGCCTGCACTCCGACGACGACGCCACGGTGAACGGGCTCATCGAGATTTTCCATCGCACGTTCGCGCGCGGCGGCCGCGTGGTGGTGCCCGCGTTCGCGGTCGGCCGCACGCAGGAACTGGTCGCGATGCTGCACACGCTCATCGAGGACGGGCGCATTCCCGAGGTCCCGATGTTCGTGGACAGCCCGATGGCCCGGAACGCAACCGCCGTCTTCGTGCGCCACCCCGAGTGCTTCGACGAAGAGACCTTCGCCGCGTTCCACGACAAGGAAGGCGCGCCGTTCGGCTTCAAGCGCCTGCGCTACATCGGCTCGCCGGACGAGTCGCGCGCCCTCAACGACCGCCAGGGGCCGTGCGTGATCATTTCGGCGTCCGGCATGTGCGAAGGAGGCCGGGTGCTGCATCACCTGCAGCACGCCCTCGGCAACGCACGGAACACGATCCTGTTCGTCGGCTACCAGGGCGAGGGCACGCTGGGCCGGCGACTTCGCGACGGCGCCGAGACGGTCAACGTGTACGGCGAGCCCTGCGTGGTGCGCGCCGAGATCGCCGCGCTCGACGGATTCAGCGCGCACGCCGACCAGTCCGAACTGCTGCAGTGGGTGCGCAGCTTCGCGCCCGCGCCGCGCAAGATCTTCCTGGTGCACGGCGATCTCGCCCCTGCCGAAGTGCTCGCGCAGAAACTGCGCGAGCAGACCGGCGCGACGGTTCACATTCCCGAGTTGGGACAGGAGTTCGACCTGTGGGAGTGACGGACGACCGATACGAGGTGGGGCAGCGGCTCCACCATCCGATGTTCGGGGAGGGCCTCATCGTCGAGGTCCACACCGACCGCGGCCGCGAGGTGCTGGAGGTGGTGTTCGACGGGCAGCTCCGCCGCCTGTCGGCACTGCGCGAGTGGTCCATCGTGGACGGCGCGGGCACGTTCGACGCGCCGGCAGGCGATGCGCCCGAGTACTCCGAGGACGGTGAAGAGCTGCCGCCCGCGCGCGTGGTGCCCGCGGCGCGCCGCTACTGGCACCCGCAGGGCGACGACCTCCTGCAGCGCTGGATCGGCCACCGCTCGGAGCCGCAGGCGCACTTCGACGTGCGCGCGCAGTCCGAGGAGTGGGCGGGCTGGACCAGCGCCGACCGGCTGCTGTCGCTGGACTCGCTGCGCGGGGTCGAGCGCTTTCCGCACCAGGTGGCGGCCTGCCTGCGCGTGCTGCGCGACTTCGGCGGGCGCGGGATCCTCGCGGACGAGGTCGGACTCGGCAAGACGGTCGAGGCCGGCATCGTGCTCAAGGAATACCTGCTGCGCGGCGCCGTCCGCACGGTGCTGGTGCTGGTGCCCGCGTCGTTGTGCGAACAGTGGCGCGCCGAGCTGTGGGAAAAGTTCGAACTCGACTTCGTGGTCTCTCGCGGACCCGCGGGGCAGTGGGGGCGTCACCCGCTCGTGATTTCCTCGCTCGAGACGGCGCGGCACGAGCGCCATCGCCGCCGGGTGCGCGGCGCCAACTACGACATGGTCGTGGTGGACGAGGCGCACCGCCTGCGCAACCACCTCACGCTGGGCTGGAAGTTCATCAACGACCTCAACCCGCGCTACCTGCTGCTGGCCACGGCGACGCCGGTCCAGAACGACCTGCGCGAGCTGTACAACCTGGTCACGCTCGTGCGCCCGGGCACGGTGGGCACGTTCTCGCAGTTCCGGCGCGACTTCCTGAGCGGCCACGACAAGCGCACGCCGCGCAACACGCCCAAGCTGCGCCGGCTGCTGCAGAGCGTCATGATCCGCACGCGGCGTGGCGACACCAAGCTGACCTTCGCCCCGCGCAAGGTGGAGACGCAGTGGGTGCCGCAGAGCGCCGCCGAGCGCCTGCTGTACAAGCAGGTCAGCGAATTCGTCGCCGACGCCGTTCACGGTGACGCGGGCCAGCCCGGCAAGCCCCACTACTTCACGCTCATGGTGCTGCAGAAGGAGATGGGTTCGTCGTGGGCGGCGGCCCGGGGCACGCTGGCGAAGCTGGCCCGCGCCCCGGACGGGCTCGATCCCAAGCGCACCCGGGCGTTCGCCGATCGCGCGGCCGAGATGAGCGCCGATCCGAGCAAGATCCGCACGCTGCTGCGCTGCATCGCGTCGCTGGGCGGCGCCAAGGCCATCGTGTTCACCCAGTTCCGCGCGACGCAGGAGGCCATCCTCGACGCCCTGCGCGGCGCCGGAGTGACGCATGCCGAGTTCCACGGCGAGATGGGCTGGCGCGAGAAGGAGGAGTCGCTCGACCGCTTCCGCGCGCACGAGCAGGTGCTCGTCAGCACCGAGGCCGGCGGCGAGGGACGCAACCTGCAGTTCGCGAGCGTGGTGATCAACTACGACCTGCCGTGGAATCCCATGCGGCTCGAGCAGCGCATCGGCCGCGTGCACCGGCTGGGGCAGGAGCATCCCGTGCGCGTGATCAACCTGGTGGCGCGCGGCACGATCGAGGCCTACGTGCTCGAGATCCTCGAGCGCAAGATCCGCATGTTCGAACTGGTCGTGGGCGAGATGGAGGAGATCCTCGGCGCCTGGCAGGTGCAGGGCTCGTTCGAGGACGAGGTGTTCCGCCGCTGGACCGAGTCGCGCAATCCGCGCGTGCGCAAGAAGCGCTTCACCGAACTCGCGCAGCACCTGGTCACCGCGCGCAAGCTGTACCAGCAGCAGCGCGACAACCAGAGCTGGCTGTTCCGCGGCGCCCACGACGAGCACGAAGAGGAGAGCCAGTCGTGACCGCCGCACGCGCCGGGTCGCGCGCGGCCAAGCCGGGCGCGAAGAAGAAGGCCGCCCTCGCGCGGCGCGGTCCCGCGCGCAAGCCGGGGGTGGCGTCGCACATTCCGCTGGGCGAGACGGCCACTGAGCAGCCGGAGTGGCGCACGTTCGTGGGCCGCTGGCTGGCGATGAGCGGGTGCAAGGTGGAGCCGGCGCCGCACGGCGACTGGGAAGTGGAGCTGTGCGAGGCGCTGCAGAAGCGCTGGCGGCGCCAGCGCGTGCGGCTCGTGTTCGACCCGGCGCGCAACACCGTGCCGCGCGGCGCGTGGTTCACCGCGCCCGGCAGCACGGCGGGCCGGCGCATCCTCGAGGCCGCGCTCGACCACCCCATGTTCACCCGGCGCACCGCGCTCGCGCAGGTGCCCGGCGCTCCGCCCGAGGGCATCGCGAGCGTGTGCCGCGCGCGCGGACTCACGTGGGGCCCGGCGCGGCTCGGGCCGGTGCGATACGAACGGCGCGTCGCGTTCCACGCCGTGATCACGCGCTGGGGCGGGCTGCCCTGGCAGGAGCAGTGGGTGATCCTCGTGGGCGCCGGGGGCGAGGTGCTCGAACGAGCGCAGGCCCCGCAGGTGCCGGACGTGCGCCCGCGCGAGGGGCTCTACCAGATGGGCGAGGAGCTCGAGCCCGAACTGCGCGAGCGCTGGCTGCAGGCGGCGCGCGCGACGCTCGAGGAGCTGGCGACCGAGCGAGAGCGCGAGTGGGAGGTGAGCGTGGGGCGGCTGCGCGACGCCGAACTCGAGCGGCTGGGCGCCTTCTTCTCGGCGCGGATCGAGGAGGAGGAGGAGCGCGATCGCCGGAGGACGGGCCGGGACGAGCACGAGCTGGAGCACGGCGACGCCACCCAGCTGAAGCTGGAGTGGGAGCGCCGGGCCGCCGAGGTGCGCCAGCGCTGGGAGATGCGCACCGAGATCCGCCTGTGGGGGCTCGAGGAGTGGTCGTGGCCCGTGGCCGACCTGGAGCAGGAACTGAAGTCCGGCGCCATGCACGTCAAGCTGCGCTCGGCCGTGGACGTGGCCCGCGGGCGGCCCGCGCTGCCGGCGTGCCCGACGTGCGGAGAGCAGGCCGAGATGCTGGTCCGGGCGCGCGGGCACGTGGCCTGCGCGAACTGCGCCGGGGCATAGGGCTCCGGCCGCCCGGGGAGGCGCCCCTGCCTTGACGCTGCCGGGCGCACGCCGCTAAGGTTTTCCGTCGCTTGTCCCCCTCAGGGGGTGGGAATCGCTGTCAGGCAGGTTGTCGAACCGGAGGTTTCACTTGTCCGAGGAGCATCGCAAGGGTCACGCGCCGGAGGATTCCGGCGCGCTGGTGGTCGAAACGGTGACGTCGTTCTGGGATCGCTTCGGACGCGTCGTGCTCGGTGTCGTCGTCGCGGTCATCGCGCTGGGCGCCATCGCCTACTTCACGATGCAGGCGAACACGCGCAAGAACAACGCCGCCGCCGAGAAGCTCGCCGAGGCCAACGCGCTCTTCTGGAACGGCGACTACGACCGCAGCCAGACCGTCGCGGCGGACGTCGTGAAGCTTTACGGCGACACGCCCAACGGCAACGACGCGCGCCGCGTGGCGGGCGACGCCTTCTACTGGAAGGGCAAGTGGAAGGAAGCCATCACCCAGTACAAGGCCTACCTGGGCAAGCAGGGCACGGGCATCGTGGCGCAGAGCGTGCGGCGCAGCCTGGCCTACTCGTACGAGAGCGACCAGCAGTTCGCCGAGGCGGCCAAGCTGTACGACGGGCTCGTTGGCGTGTTCGAGCGCGAGTCGAGCGGCGAGATGCTCGCCGCGTCGGCGCGCTGCCTCGAGGCCGCCAACAACAAGCCCGAAGCCGCCAAGCGCCTGCAGCGCCTGCTCGACGAGTTCGGGGACACGAGCTACGCCAACCGCGCCCGCGTGAAGCTGGCCGAACTCCAGGCCCCGGCCGCCAACTGAAGACTTCCCGAAGGGGGATCCCGGAGTGAGCACCGCCTCGCCGGGCGTCGACCTCGTTTTCGTGTGGCATCACCATCAGCCGGACTACCGCCGTCCGAGCGATGGCCGCGCGCTCCTGCCGTGGGTGCGCCTGCACGCGACCAAGGACTATCTCGACATGGCGCTGCACCTGCAGCGCCATGCCGGGATCAAGTCCACGTTCAACTTCGCCCCGTCGCTCCTCGACCAGCTCGAGCACGCCCGCACCGGCGGAGCGGACGCGCTCTTCGAACTGCTTCACCGTCCGCCGTCCTCGCTGTCCGCCGAGGAGCGAGCCGAACTGCAGGCCCGCTCCCGCATGGCGCCGCGCTGGGCGCGCGAGCGGTGGCCGCAGTACCGGGTGATGTGCGAAAAGCTGCGCGCGCCGGTCGTGGCCGGGGATGCCGAGCTGCTCCGGCTCAACTGCTTCTTCCTGCTGGCCTGGCTCGACCCGCTGCTCATGGACGAGCCCGCTGCGGCCGCGGCCGAGAAGGCGGCGGTCTCGGGCAACGTGTCGCCCGCCGACCGCGATGCGCTGCTCGCGCTGCACGCCGAGATCCTGCACCGCGTGTTGCCCGCGTACCGCGAACTCGCCGCGCGCGGCCAGATCGAGATCACCTGCTCGCCGGCGTTCCATCCGATCCTGCCACTGCTCGTGGACGTGAAGACGGCCCGACGCGCGCGCCCGGACCAGCCCTCGCCGGCCGAGGACTTCCAGGCTCCCGAGGACGCCCGCTGGCACGTCGAGCGCGGACTCGAGCTGACGCAGGCCGCCTTCGGCGCGCGCCCGCAGGGCATGTGGCCCTCCGAGGGCAGCGTCAGCCCGGAAGCCGCCGGGATTCTCGCCGGCTGCGGAGTGAAGTGGGTGGCGACCGACGAGATGGTGCTGTGGCGCTCGCTCGGGGAATCCTCGCCGCGCCGTGAGCGCCTCTACCAGCCGTGGACCTTCCGCACCGCCGCCGGCGAACTGGCGCTGTTCTTCCGCGACCACGAGCTGAGCGACGCCGTGGGTTTCGTCTACAGCACGTGGGGGGCGCATGACGCCGCCAACGATTTCGTCGCGCGGCTCCGCCGCATCGCCCAGTTGCACCGCGACGCCGGCCTGCCGGGCCGTCCGGTGGTGAGCGTCATCCTGGACGGCGAGAACTGCTGGGAGCACTACGCCGAGGACGGCCGCGCCTTTCTCGACGCGCTCTACACCGCGCTCGAAGCCGCGCCGGACATCCGCACCGTCACCCCTTCCGAGGTGCTGGCGGGGGAGGCGAAGCCCGCCGAGCTGCCGGGGCTGCACTCGGGTTCGTGGATCGACGCCGACTTTCACATCTGGGCCGGGCATCCGGAGAAGAACCGCGCATGGGACCTCCTCGCGCGCACGCGCGCGGCCCTCGTGGCACGCGGAGTGACGCGCGAGGACAATCCCGGGGCGTGGCACTCGCTGTCCGCGGCCGAGGGGTCGGACTGGTTCTGGTGGTTCGGCGAGGATCACTACACCGCGGACAAGGCGTTGTTCGACAGCCTGGTCCGCGCGCACCTTCAGGGAGTGCACGAGAAGGCGGGACTACCCGTGCCGGGCTGGTTGTCGCTGCCCGTCAGCCAGAAGGCGACGACCGCCAACGAGCACACGGCGCCCACGGCGCTGATCCGCCCGGTCGTGGACGGCCGGCTGAGCCGCTACTACGAATGGCACGGCGCCGGGCTGTACAAGTTCGGCACCGGCGGCGCCGCCATGCACCGCGTGACCGCGCCCGTCGCGAGCGCCCTGCACTACGGCTTCGACGAGAAAGCTCTCTACCTGCGGCTCGACTTCGCGGGCGACGTGCTGCCGGGCGCCGACGCGTCGATCGTGTTCGAGGTCATGGCGCCGGTCGCGGCGCGCATCCGGCTCGAAGGGCTGTCGCCCGGCGGCTGCGCCATCGGCCGCGAGGACGGTGACTCGCTGCCCGGAGCGATCGCCGCCGTGGACGACGTGCTCGAGGTGTGCATCCCGCTCGAGGCCTTCCGCGGCCAGATCGGGCAGTTCCTCGAGCTCATGATCCACGTCGAACGCGGCACGCAGCGGCTCGAGAGCCTGCCGCCGGGCCAGCCGTTGCGGCTGGAGCTGCCCGGCCCCGACTGGGACGCGGGGAACTGGAGCGCCTGACGTTCGCGGTGCGGGGACTGCCGGGCTTCAGCGCCCGTCGCGCACCCAGATCGTCTTGAGGTTCACGAACTCGCGAATGCCCGCGCCCGCCAGCTCGCGCCCATGGCCCGAGCAGCGGATGCCGCCGAACGGCAGGCGCGGATCGGACTTCACCATGCCGTTCACGAACACGGCGCCGGCGCGGATCTCGCGCGCGAGCGCTTCGCCCCGCGCGGCGTCGCGCGTCCACACGCTCGCGCCGAGCCCGAAGCGCGTGAGGTTGGCCAGGCGCACGGCATCGGCGGCGTCGCGCGCCACAGTGATCGGGGCGAGCGGGCCGAACGTCTCCTCGTCGAACGCGGCCATGCCGGGCGAGACGTTGCCGAGCACGGTGGGCCGGTAGAACCAACCCGGTCCTTCGCGCCGCGCGCCGCCCACGAGCAGCGTGGCGCCGGCCGCGAGCGAGCGCCGCACCTGGTCGTCGAGGTCGTCCACGAACTCCGGCCGCGCCAGCGGCCCGACCTGCGTGGCGCGGTCGAGCGGATCGCCCACGACGAGCGCCCGCGTGCGTTCGACGAACTCGCGCGTGAACTCCGCAGCGACGAGCGCCTCGACCACGAACCGCTTGGCGGCGATGCACGACTGGCCGTTGTTCTGCACGCGCGCGGTGACCGCGACGGCGGCGGCCTCCTTCACGTCGGCGTCGGCGAGCACGACGAAAGGATCGGAGCCGCCCAGCTCGAGCACGACCTTCTTGAGCGCGGCGCCGGCGGTGGCGGCCACCTGGCGGCCGGCGGCCTCGCTGCCCGTGAGCGTCACCGCCGCGACCGCCTCGTGCGCGATGAGCGCGGCGGCCCCGCTCGCCGGAACGAGCAGCGTGACGAACACTCCCTCGTGCGCCCCGGCCTCGCGCAGCAGGGACTCGATCGCGAGCGCCACGCCGGGCACGTTCGACGAGTGCTTGAGCGCGACCACGTTGCCCGCCATGAGCGCGGGCGCGGCGGCGCGGAAGACCTGCCAGTACGGAAAGTTCCACGGCATGATCGCGAGCAGCACGCCGAGCGGCTCGCAGCACGTGCCGCTGCGTGTGGCGTCGGTGGCCACGGCTTCGTCCGCGAGCAGCCGTTCGGCGTGTTCGGCGTACCACTCGCACACCCAGGCGCACTTCTCGACCTCGCCCTCGGCCTGCGCGATCGGCTTGCCCATCTCGATCGTGGCGAGCCGCGCGAGCGAAGGCGCGCGCTCGCGCAGCAGCGCCGCGGCGCGCACGAGGACGGCCGCGCGCGCGGCGAACGGCAGCGCCGCCCACGCGGGCTGCGCGGCGGCCGCGCGGTCGAGGCACGCGGCCGCGTCGGCGGGAGAGTGCCCGGCGTATTCCTGCACGAGCCGGCCGGTGGCGGGATGAACGGAGCGCATGGCGCGGACGATGCCGCAGCGGGCGCTACAGCGCCAGTCCGAGCTGCCGGGCGAACGCGGGCGGCTCGGGATCGGGCGCGAACAGCGGCTCGATCGGGCCGGGCGCGTCGGCCCGGCGCGGCGTGTCGCGCCGCAACGCGGCCACCTCGGCGAGCACGGGCGCGCTCACGCGCTTCGGCAGGTACGCGCGCCCGGCATACAGCGCCTCGATCCGCGCGCGCTCCTCGGGCCAGGCGGCGCCGAGCGTGTCGAGGAAATGCTCGCGCGTGCCCGGCTGCAGGTGAAGCATGCCCGCCCAGAGGCTCGTGGCTCCGGCATCGCGCGCCGCGCGCACCACGCGTTCGATCGAGTCACGGCGGTCCGACAGCCCGGGAAGCAGCGGGGCCATGGCGACGCGCACGCGGATGCCCGCGTCGGCCAGCCGCCGCACCGCGCGAAGGCGCTGCGCCGGTGGCGCGGTGCCGGGTTCGGTCACGCGCCAGAGCGCCTCGTCGAGCGTCGGGATCGAGACGTCCACCGCCACCTTCGCCCGGCGGGAGCCCTCGACGAGCAGGTCGAGATCGCGCACCACGAGCGGACCGCGCGTGATGATCCCGAACGGGTTCCCGCGCTCGACGAACGCCTCGAGGCAGGCGCGCGTCAGCCGGCGCGTGCCCTCGATGGGCTGGTAGGGATCGGTGGCGGCGCCGACCACGACCGTCTCGCGCGCCCAGGACGGGCGAGCCAGCTCGCGCCTCAGCACCTCGGCGATGTTCGGCTTGATGCGCACGCGCCGGCCGTAGGCGTCGCCGGAGGGCCGGTCGGCCCGGCGCTCGAACGCGCGCACGTAGCAGAACGTGCAGCGGTGCGCGCAGCCCATGTACGGGTTGAGCGTCCACTCGAAGGGCATGCCCGTGACGTGGTTGAGCGCGGAGCGGCACGGCTGGTCGAAGGTCTCGGGGCGCATGGCCGGGCAGGATGCCGAATCCGCGCGGGGTGCACAAGTGGGCAGTTCGCGCGACAGGAGAAGGCCCGGCCGCAAGTGTATGCGCGGCCGGGCCCGTGGGGCTGCCAATCGATCAACGCGTCACAGCGATCCGCTGCACGAGCGTCCGGCCGGCGCACTCGAGCCGGGCAAAGTAGAGCCCGGCTCCGACCGCCTGCCCGGCGCCGTCGCGCAGGTCCCAGGCGATCGCATGCTCGCCCGCCGTCCGCTCTCCAGCCGCGAGCTCGCGGACGAGCCGGCCCGAGGCGTCGAAGACGCCGAGCGAGAGCCCCGCGGCGACCGGAAGCGTGAAGCGCAGCGTGGTCGAGCGCGCGGCGGGATTGGGAGCGGCCGGGGCGAGCGCGAGTTCCGCGCGCGCCGGCCCTCCGTCCACCGTCGTGGTGCCCGACGGCGTGACGGTCGCGATCGGCGATTCGTTGCCGTGCGCGTCGACGGCGGTGAGCTTGTAGACGTACGGCGCGTTCGCGGTGTCGGTCCAGCCCGTGTCCGCCGGAGTGGCGACGAGCGTTGCGGGCGAAGGGGAGAAGGCGGGGGAGCTGCCGCGATACAGCCGGTAGCCGGCGAGGTCGGCTTCGGTATTGGGATTCCAGTGCAGGCGCGCGGTCCCTCCCGCGTACTGCGCGACGAGCGGGGCAGGGGCCGCCGGCGCGAGATTGTCGACCGAGTAGCCGGAGTCCGGCAGGCTGTTGGAGATGAACGAGCCGGCACGCGTCTGCACCATGAAGAGCGTGCGCGGATTGCCGCCGGCCACCGAGTCGGCCGTGGTCGTGGTGACCTCGGAGTAGCCGCTCAGCTGGTAGCCGGTGAAGCTCGTCACGACTTCCCAGAAGATCGTGCCGGCGGCCGACGATGTGGACACGACGTCGCCCGGGGCGAGCGCGGGGTCGTCGGGCGATCGGGCTCCGGCGATCCGCGCCGCGCCCGGGGCGAGCGCGTGCGTCGGCACCGAACGGAACAGGTAGTACGAGACGTACGAGGAGTACGGCTCGAACTCGAGATAGCTCGCCGTCCACGCCACGCGCACGGCGCCGCCCTGGTCGTGCGGCACGTCGGTGACGCCGGCCATCTCCGCGCCCGGCGTACCGAAGTAACCGTTCTTCGTCATGCGCTGGGCGTAGAGGTCGTAGCCGAGATTGCGATTGTCCTGCCACACGAGCACGACGCCGCCCGCTCCGTCGGCGACGGCGGTCGGGATCACTTGGTCGCCGGGAGCCGTGCTGACGAGCGTCCCGTTGGTCGCCCATTGTCCGTCGAGGGCGCCGCTCGCCAGCACGCGAGCCGCGCTGAGGTCGAAGGTGAACCCGTTCCTCGCATCGCTCCAGGCGACGATGGCGCCGCCGGCGCCGTCGGAGACGATGCAGTGGTCGTTGTACACCGCGCTCGCACCGGTGAAGAGGGCGCGGCCATCGACCGGCCAGCCCGAAGCGATCGTTCCCGACGACAGCACGCGCTGCGCGTAGACGTCGTAGCTGCCTCCGGCTCGGCCGTCGGCCCACGCCAGGATCGCACCGCCCGAGCCGTCGGTCGCGAGCCGCGGCGAGTTCTGGCTGAAGGCGGCAGTGCACACCGCGCGGCCACCCGCTGGCCAGACGGCGTCCAACTGCCCGGCACCGAGCAGGTGGTGCGCATAGATGTCCGTGGTCGCGGAACGGCCGTCCTCCCAGGCGAGGATCGCGCCGTTCGAGCCGTCCGAGATCATGCGCGGCGTCGTCTGGTTGCCGCTGTTCAGGCAAACCGGGACGCCATTGAAGGTCCAGTTCCCGTCGGGCAGGCCATTGGCCATGACGTGATGCGCGTAGACGTCGTAGTTCGCTCCGAAGCGCACGTCGGTCCACGCGACGATGGCTCCGCCCGAACCGTCCGGAATCGCCACGGGCTGCCACTGCGAGTTCGTGGCGTTGCAGAGCACCCGCCCGTTCACGGTCCACGTGGGATCCACGGCGCCCGAAGCCAGAATGTGGTGCACGTACAGGTCGTACCCCGTGGTGGCGAGGTTGCGATCATCCTGCCAGACGATCACCACGCCGCCGGCGCCGTCCGTGACCGCGGTCGCCTCCCAGTGCGTGCTGTTGACCGCGCTCACGGTCCGGCCGTCCACCGGCCATGCCGGGTCGACCACGCCGGTCTTGAGAACGTGCTGGGCGGCGACGCGTGAGAATCCCGAGCGGGTGTCCGTCCAGACGGCGATCGCACCGCCCAGGCCGTCGGGTACCAGGGCCCGAAGGGCCAGTCCGACAGGCGCGCCCTGCGTGGTCAGTCGGCCGATGGCCGGCCACGCCGGGTCGAGCGAGCCCGAAGCGAGGATGTGGTGCACGAGGACTCGATTCTCGCCGTACCGATTGTCCGGCCAGGCAACCACGGCGCCGCCAGCGTTGTCGGAAATCGAGAGCGGAGTGCCGCGCGAGCTGCCGGTGGACACCGAGACAGGCAGGTTCAGGTTCGGCTGGTTCGGCCAGGCCGCGAAGGCCGGCGTGCAGGCGATGGTGGCGAGCAGGATGGTGAGCTGGAGTCGCGGCAGGATGCGCATGCGGGGAACCTCGGGCGGAGTTGGGTGAAGGCCACGAAAGGTGGGTGCACTCGAGAGGAGTCATCTCCGAGCCGCTCGTCACAGCCGAATGCGCCAGCCGCGCCCCGAGCGGGCTTTCCTGTCCGTGGCGCATAATATGTATTATGTCAACCGAAATGGCTGACGACGACCGACTCCCCGCGTGATCCCCGGCGACTCAGGCGACTCCCTCTTCCGCGTCGAGCGGAAGCTCGAGCTGCCCATCGCCCTTCTTCATGCGCAGCACTTCCTCGAATCGCGGCCGCGTGTCGGCGATCGCGATCCACACCTCGCTGACGAGCCGCGCGTCGCGCGAGTAGTAGCTGCAGTGACTCTCCAGCGTGACGTGCAGCCGCTTCGTCACCAGTTCCAGCAGGTGCCGCAGCAGTGGCGCTTGAGCTGCCAGGTGGACCGCCTGCATCCGCACCATCGGGTCCGGATGCTGCAGAACACGCTCGCCGTGACAAGTTGCCACGACCCACTGGCCGCGCGCGTCACGTGCTGCCCGCCACTCCTGCACAGGGCCGTACAGCGGCTCGAGCTTACGTCCTCGCGGCATCGTGGGCTCGCTTCGGGGGCGGGCTCTTCCGGTGCGCCCTGTTCACTGACTGCGCCGCTCAATACGTAACGGCCCCGTTACGGTATCCACGGGGCCGCTAGGGTGTCAAGACGTAAAATGCAACGGCTGTCAGGCCGACTTGCGCCCTCGCCTCAGGTGTCGCTCGCCACCGTTGAGATTCTTCAGCTCAGCAAGCAGCTCAAGTCGCCGTTGCCGCGTCGCCTCGAGCGCGGCGTGCAGCCAGCGCTTTCTGATCTCG
>JADLGX010000486.1 GCA_020849095.1 Candidatus Eiseniibacteriota bacterium | reverse complement strand
TTCCTGCCGTCGCGGTTCGAGAAGGGCAAGGTCACGCTGCGGATCTTCGGGCACACGCCCGCCGGGCCGCTGCCGCCGCTCACCGCGACTCTGCGCACCGAACCCGGCGAGACCAGCGCCGCCCATCCGTCGCAGCTGCTGGACGTGGGCGGACGCAAGGTCGAAGTGGTGGCGTTCGCGCCCACCAACCCCGAAGGCCAGGCTCCCGGCGTGCTCATCGTGCACTCCGACGACGAGCATGCGCGGCGCTGGCTGCAGGTGGGCACGTCCATGCGCGCCCGCGGCTATGCCGTGGTCGTCGTGAGCCTGCCGGGCTTCGGCGCCTCGAGCGGACCGGCGGACCTCAACGGCCCCGCGACCAGCGCCGCGCTGGACGCCGCGTTCGAGCGGCTGGCGTCGCTCCCCGGCGTGAACCCCGGCCTGCTCGCCGTGTGGGGCACCGGACGTGGCGCCACCGCGGCCGCGCTGCTGGCCGGCCGGCGCACGGGCGTGGCCGCGATGGGGCTGCAGTCCGGCACGTACGACCTGTGGGCGGCGTATCGGGCCGCCGACGCCAAGGGTCGCAAGGCGATCGAGGCCGAGGCGGGCCGCGACAGCCTGGGCTGGAGCCAGCGCTCGCCGCTCAGCTCGAACGCGCACATCCACTGCCCCGTGCTGATCATTCACGGCGAGCAGGACCGCGAAGCGCCGGCCTCGGCGGCCCGCGCCTACGCGCAGGCGCTGCAGGACCTGCACGCCAGCGTGGACGCGCGCATCCTTCCGGACCGCGGCCGCGACATCTCGGTGCTGTACTCGCGCGCGGCGATCCAGCAGTTCTTCAAGAAACGCTTCGGATTCTGAGTGCGTTTCGCGCGAAGCGGCCCGACCCGTCAATCCCGCGTCAACGACCGCCGCTTCTCTTGACCGCGCGAACGGGCACCCCCTAGGCTTTTTCGGCGCTTCACCCGCAGCGCTCCCACCCCCCTCCGAACAGGAGCTCGAATGAAGTCGTCGCGACTGGTTGCGCTCGGACTCTTGCTGAGCGCTGGCGTGGCCTTTGGCCAGGCCCGGCCCAAGCCCTACGTGCCCAAGACTCCGCCGCCGGCGGCGACGGCCGCGCCCGCCAAGCCGCGCGAGTACGTGGGTTCGGTGCCCGACACCGGACAGTTCCTGCCGGACACGACGATGCTCGCCAGCGTGGCCGACCGCCGGATCAGCGTGCGCGACTACGTGGACGCCTACTTCGCGTCGCACCCCGAGTACCGGCCCAAGGGAGACACCCCGGGGCGCATCGAGTTCCTGAACAACATGATCAACAAGGAAGTGCTCGGGCTGACCGCGCTGTCGGCGGGGCGTGAGTTCGGGTTCGAGGAGCGCCTCACGATGCGGTCGTTCACGCAGCGCGCGCTGTCGAACGCGGTGTACCAGCACTTCGTGATCGACTCGATCAACGTGTCCGAAGCCGACATCCGCGCCTACTACGAAACCCAGAAGTACGAGCAGCACTTCCGCCACATCCTGTTCGCCGACAAGACCGTCGCCGCTCAGGTGGCCGCGGACCTGCGGGCCAAGCGCATCACGTGGGACGCGGCGTTCAAGCGCTACCACAAGGGGCGCGGCCCGACCGACCTGGGCTGGCTGCCGCAGACCTCGATGCCGCCCGAAGTCGCGGTGGCGGTCTACGCCACGCCGGTCGGCGGCATTTCGGAGCCCGTGCTCGACCGCGTCTGGTACCACGTGTTCCAGTCCGTCGAGCGCCGTCCGCGCAAGGACGTGCCGCTGTACGAGTCCATGCGCAAGATGCTGCGTGTGACGCTGAGCGGGCTGCAGATGTCGGACTACGCCGAGCGCGTGCAGACCGTGCTGCGCAAGCGCATCGGGATCACGTACGACACGGCAGCCGTCATCTGGGTGAGCACGCGATTCGGCGACTCCAACGTGGGCTTCGCCACCGACGCCATGGGCTCGCCCGAGATCACCGTCACGGACACGCTGCCCTCGTTCACGGACGCCGACACCGGAAAGGTGCTGGCGCGCTGGAACGGCGGCCAGCTCACGCTCGCGCCGGTGCTGCGGGCCTATTCCGACATCACGCCCGTGTCGCGCCCGCTCATGAACACGCCCGAAGCCGTTCAGGCGCAGGTGGACGCGATCGTGCTGGAGCCCTACATGGCCGAGTACGCGGTCGAGATGGGGCTCGACAAGCTGCCCACCGTGCAGCAGCAGCTGCTTCGCAAGCGCGAAGAGATCCTGGTGAAGCACATGTTCGCCGATTCGGTGGAGTCCAAGATCTGGATCTCCAAGGCGGACCGCCAGAAGTACTACAAGGACCGGCCGCTCGACTTCACGACTTATCCCAGCGTGGTCTACGCGGCGTTCAGCGAACCCACGCGCGCGGCGTCGGACTCGCTGGCCGAACGGTTGCGCGCGGGCGAGAAGGCCGCCGACATCCTGCGCGCGGATTCACTCGCCGGCATCGTCCGCGGCTCGATCCAGACCCGCAGCTCCGAGGAGCACGGCAGCTACCACAAGCTGATGTTCGAGGAACTGCGCCCGGGCCAGGTGGCGGTCGAGGGACCGGACCGCCAGGGCGACTTCCTGGTGCTGCAGCTGCTCGCCTACGACCCGGGCCGGTTGCTGCCGTACGAGCAGGTCGAGGGCATGATCGACGAGAGCATGCAGAACATCCGCGGCGAGCAGGCGCTGAACGCGCTGCTGGAGCGGGCGAAGAAGCGCTACAAGATCGTGCAGCGTCCCGAGCTGGTGGACCGCATCAAGCTGGTGGACCCCACGCTCGACGACTGAGCCGGCAACCGCGGCGACCGAAACAGGAAAACCGGGCGACTCTCCTCGAGAGTCGCCCGGTTTTCGTTCGCCTCGATCGCGCGCGTGAACTAGCGGCCAGGCTTGCGTCCCGGCTTCCAACCCGCTGGACGCCCCGGCCCGCGCGCCGTCGCGCAGGCGTCGGCCCCACCCACGCTCCACGCCGCAAAGCGCTCGCCACTGCGCACGACCGGCTCGTCGCGCATGGCGAAGGCCAGCGACGCCTCGCGCCATTCGATGCACATCGGCTGCGCGCTCCCCGAGAGCGCCGCGCGCCGGTGGCGGATGATCACGCGCCCGAGCGCGTAGATGGTGGCCGAGTCCACCGGCGCGGCGTCGGTGAACGGCACGGCGAACACCAGCTTGAGCTGGGCGCCGCTCGGCGTGGGAACCCACGAAGGGCGCCCGGTGCCCCCCACCTTCCACGGCTGCGGCACCGGAAAGCTGGGGTCGGGGCCGAACTGCACGCCCAGGCTTCCGGCGTTGGCGCCGGTGCGCTCGAAGCGCCAGAAGTCGCCGAGCGTGTCACCGGGCGCGCAATGGAACTCGAGCGTGGCGGAAAAGCCGTTGAACGTGGGGCTGTTCCGCCCGGGCTGCATGCAAAGGTAGAGCGTGTCGATGGCCGAGGTGTCCGAGAGCACGGGGGCCAGCTCGGTGAGCGCCCCGCGCTCGCCCCAGGGCGCGCGCCAGCTGAGCAGCAGCCGGGCATGGTCGGCGCGGGCGCCGCCGCGCGCCTTGACCGCGCTGTCGGCCTCGGTGATCACGTCCACGATCGGGCGCGTCAGCCGCGTGCGCGCGGGCACGGGCACGGGTGCGGGGGCGACCGAGCTGGAATCGGCGCGCGCCCCGGCAGGCGCCAGGGCACTCAGTGCGACGAGCAGAGTCAGGAATGCGCGCATGTCGGAAAAGGGGTGGCTCCTAGCGGTAGAGAGTCTTGATGGCGCCCCAGGTGCGGTTGCGTACCGGTACTACGCCGCAAAGGCCGCCATCATTCTGCCACGTCGCCCACCCCGGTGTCCC
>JADLGX010000485.1 GCA_020849095.1 Candidatus Eiseniibacteriota bacterium | reverse complement strand
GCCGGCGCCAATCCCAGCCGCGACGGACGCGTGTCGCTTTCGTTCGCGCTCCCCGCGGCGTCGAGCGCCCGCGTGCAGCTCTTCGACATCGCCGGCCGCGAAGTGGAGAGCCGCCCGCTGGCAGGGGGGGGGGATCCCAAGGGATCCTCCCGCCTCTTGCCGTCGCCGGAACCCGCAGGCCGAGTGCTATCCCGCCGAAACCGAGGTACTTCGCAATCCGGGCCGCCCGTGGGCGCTTTTTGAGGGTTGCCGGTCAACTTCGCGCTCAATGGCGCCGTTTCCAGGCCGAAAACACCGCCATGAGCGAAGAACCCCTCCCATTCGAATTCGCGCCCGACGAACTGCGCTTCCTGCAGGGCGACGAGTTCGCCGAGCCCACGGTGCTCGCCTGGAAAGCTGCCGACGACGTGGAGCAGGCGTGCAGCCAGCTCTTGCGCACGCACGCGCTGGTGGGTGAGTTGCTGCTCGCCCTGGTGCGCGAGACGGCGGCCGCCCGCAACGACGAAGCTCAGCTGCTCGACGTGATCGCGCGTTTCGCGTTTCGCGCGTTTCCCGAGGCGACGCACCATCTGCTGGTCGCGCGCGAGCACGAGGAGGCGCCGCTGCACACGCTCATCGCCCGGGCGCGCGGTGGCAGCGGTATTCGTGTGCCGCTTTCGCGCACCATCGTCGAGCGGGTGATGCGCGAGAACCACGCGCTGCTCTACGTGCAGGCACACGAGACCAGCCGCGCCAGCGAGAGCATCGTGCTGTCCCGGCTCGAGACCGCCATCATGGCGCCCCTCATGAGCAAGGGCCGCTCGTTCGGCGTACTGCAGTTGGACGTGCGCCGTCCCTCCAAGGGCCGCTTCACGCCTCAGGACATGGAGATGCTCTCGGTGTTCGCGAGCCAGGTCAGTCTTTCGCTCGAACACCTGTGGCTCCACCGCCAGCAGAAGCTCGCGTTCCAGTCCACGATCGCCGCGCTGGTGCATTCGCTCACGCTCAAGGACGCCGACACGGCCGAGCACAGCGTGCGCGTGCAGAAGGTGGCGCTCGCCATCGGACACAAGCTGGGACTGGATGACGTCGCCATCGAGGTGCTGTCCACCGCGGCGCTCCTGCACGACCTGGGCAAGCAGGGGGTCAGCGACGAGGTGCTGTTCAAGACGGGCAAGTTCAACGAGGCCGAGCGCCACGAAATGGAACAGCACGCGGCGCACACGCAGGGCATCCTCGACATGATCCAGTACCCGTCTCACCTTTGGGACGTGCCCCGAATTGCCGCCTATCACCACGAGAAGCTCGACGGCACCGGACCGTTCGGGATCGCGGGGGACGACATTCCCACCGCCGCCCGCATCATTTCGGTCGCCGACGTGTTCGACGCGCTGGTCAGCTCCCGGCGCTACCGCGCCGCGATGAAGCCTTCGCGCGTGCTGGGCGTTCTCGAGGCGGGCAAGGGGCGGGACTTCGATCCGCTGATCGTCGACGCGCTGCGCGCCGTCGTCCCCGACGTGATGCTTCAGGTGTACGCCGTCGAGGAGCTCGACTCCGGCGACGAGGACGTGCAGGAACGCCGGGCGGCCTAGCCCCCACGCGGGGATCCGGCAACCGTGACCACCCTCCGGGGATGGGACCGCGTTGTCGTCTGGGCCCGGAATCTCCGCCCCAGCCCGGCATCGCCATAGACACCGGGGCCGCGGGTTCCGTACGCTTGTCCACGAACGATTCCGTTCCCGCCCCAGCTCGCTCCCCCCCGGTTCTCCCGCGGCCCCGGCATGCCCCGCCGGCCGTGCCCGGAAGGGGTGGTGCCCTGTGGCGGGCCGGCCCCGGCGACTGGCGCCATCCTGGCGCCCCTTCGACCGCACCGAACCCGAGGACTGCCTTGCTCGACGACACCATCCCCGCCGGCCGCCCCGGCCCTGTGCCTCCTCCCGACTCCGCGACGGGCGCCAGCATGGAGGACGCCGCGACCATCGCCGGGCCGAACACCGTGCGCGCCGAGGCCGAGCGCGCGGCGCGGTCGGAGGACGCCGCGGGCCTGCCGGAGTCGATCGGGCACTACCGCATCCTCAGCAAGCTGGGCGAGGGCGGCATGGGAATCGTGTACGAGGCGGAGCAGCAGTTCCCGCGCCGGCTCGTCGCGCTCAAGGTGGTGCGCGGCGGACGCGTGATCGACGAGAACATGGTCCGCGCGTTCCGGCGCGAGGTCGAGACCCTGGCGCGCCTGCGCCATCCCAACATCGGCGGCATCTACGAGTCCGGCCGCACCGACGACGGCCAGTACTTCTTCGCCATGGAACTCGTGCGTGGCGACCATCTCGACGTGTTCCTGTCGCGGCGCGCGCAGGTCATGACGACGGAAGAAGTGCGCTTCCGGCTCGGGCTCTTCCGGCGCATCGCCGAAGCGGTGCACTACGCGCACCAGCGCGGCGTCATCCACCGCGACCTGAAGCCTTCCAACATCATCATCTCGCGTGACGTGGACAGTGAGACCAGCATCAACACGCTCTCCGGCGCGCGGCTGCCCGACGTCAAGATCCTCGACTTCGGCCTGGCGCGGATCACCGAGAGCGACGTGCAGGCCACGCAGGTGACCGAAGTCGGGGTCATCAAGGGCACGCTGCCGTACATGTCTCCCGAGCAGGCGCGCGGCAACGCGGACGCCATCGACGTGCGCACCGACGTGTACGCGCTGGGCGTGATCCTGTACGAGATGCTGTCCAACGCCAAGCCCTACGACGTCAGCCGTTCGTCGCTCCTGGAGGCCGTCCGCGTCATCTGCGAACAGCAGCCGCGCTCGCTGCGCAGCACGATCAGCGGCTCGCGCCGGCTCGATCCGGACATCGAGACGCTGGTGGGCAAGGCGCTCGAGAAGGACGCGGAGCGCCGCTACTCCAGCGCCGCGGCCATGGCCGAGGACGTGGAACGCTACCTGTCGAGCCAGCCGATCCTGGCGCGGCCGCCCAGCACGCTGTATCAGCTGCAGAAGTTCGCGGCCCGCAATCGCGCGCTCGTGTTCGGCATCGCCGCCACGTTCGTGGTGCTGCTGGCCGGTATCGTGGTCAGCACGCGCGAAGCCCTGCGCGCCAACCGGGCCGAGGCGCTCGCCACGTCGCGCATGGCGCGGGCGGAGTACGCCGAGGCGATGGCGCTGGCGCGCAGCCGCGAGGCGGACGAGGCCCGCGCGCTGGCCGAGCAGCAGCGCACCGAGGCCGAACTGCAGCGCACCTCCGCGGTGCGGGAACGCACGGGGGCGGTGCGCGCGCGCACCGCGGCCGAGACGAGCCACCAGCAGGCGCGGCTCGAGGCGGCCAAGGCCGGCGCGATCAGCCGGTTCCTGCAGGACATGCTGGCCACCGCCGACCCGTGGGCGGGCGGAGGCGGCAAGGTGACGCTCGACGCCGCGCTCGAACAGGCGCAGACGCGCATCGGCAAGTGGGCGGGCAGCGATCCCGAGGTGGACTACGCCATTCGCGGCACGGTCGCCTCCGCGCTGGCCGGGGTCGGCAAGTACGCCGAGGCCGAGAGCCTGCTCCGTGCCGGCATCGACCAGCTGAACCGTGATCCCAATCCGCGCATGGATCTGGTGGCCGGGCTCCAGCGCAACCTGGGCCGGGTGCTGAGCCAGACCGCCAACTACGGCGTCGCCGAACAGCAGTTCCGCTCCGCGCTCGCCAGCGAGGCGCGCGCCGTGGGCGGCACCCAGAACGAGACGTCCGCGCTCATCATGAACGAGGTGGCCTCCTCGCTCGCGCGCCAGGGGCGCTACGCCGAGGCCGACACGCTGTCGCTGGCTGCGCTGCGGCTGGTGCGGCGCAACGGCGGACCGGCGAGCATGGCGGCCCCGGCCATCATGCGCACGCGGGCCTACATCGAGGCGAACTGGAGGGAGAACTTCGCGGGCGCCGATTCCCTGCTGCTCGCGAGCTTCACGCAGCTCTCCACGCGGACCGGTGACCGCGGGCTCGAGACGTCCGAGGCCCTCGAGGAACTGGCGGCCAACCGCGTGCGCATGGGCGACCTCGCCGGCGCCGACTCGCTGTACGGCGAAGCGGTGGCCATCCGCCGCCGCAACCTGGGCGACAACCACCCGCTGGTCGCGCGCGCACTGGAGAACCAGGGCACGCTGCTCTACCGCGCGGGCAGGGCCGACCAGAGCCTCGAGGTGATGAAGCAGGTGCTCGCGATCCGCCAGCAGGGGCTCGGCCCCCAGAGCGAGGACGTGGGCCGCACGTGGCTGGCCATCGCTCCGGTGTACGCGCGAGCGGGCAAGGTGCGCGAAGCCCAGACCGCCTACGAGACCGGCATCGGCATCCTCAAGACCAAGCTGGGCGCGCGCCATCCGGATCTCGCTTCGGCGTACCGCGGGTTCTCGGACCTGCGCATCCAGCAGCGCCGCATGGGCGACGCCGAGAAGCTCGCGCGCGAGGGGCTCTCGATCCGGCTCGAGTCGCTCGGCAAGACCAGCCGCGGCACCGTGGACGCGCAGGTGGCGCTGGCGGACATCCTGCGGGCCAAGCGGCTCACGTCCGCCAACTTCGAGGCCGAGGCGCTGCTGTTGGCGGCGCGAAAGTCGGCGGTCGAGGCGCGCGGCGCCCGCGATCCCGACGCGCTCAGGGCGACGCAGGCGCTGATCCAGCTCTACGACGGCTGGCACAAGCCGGCCGAGGCTGCCAAGTGGCGCGCGGTTCTCTCGGGCGGGCCGGGAACGAGTTCCGCGGCCAAGTAGCCTCGGGCGCGCCCGCTGACCCGCGCAAGTTCGCGCTGCTCGAATGCGCGGGCCCGGACGGGCCGCTACCTCTGCATCTCCGCCACCGCGTACCCGAGCCAGAACCCGAGCCCGCTGCCGGCGATGAGCGGACGGTGCGACAGCTGGGGCGGAGGCTGCGGCGCGCCTGCACTACCGCCCAGCGCCAGCAGCGTGCTGGCGCTCATGCCGCAGGCGCAGCGTTCGGTGGTGCGGTCGGCGTGCAGGCAGCCGCACTCCGGGCAGGCGAACCAGATGCGCGGCGCGAGCATCGTGTCGAGCGAGCCGAGCGCCTGGGCCAGGACGTTCGCGTGCGTGGCTTCGGCGGCCGCGCACCACTGCAGGTTCGCCAGCACGTCGTACTCGAGCTCGGGACGGACGGCATCGGCCAGCCGGGTGTAGCGCGACCGGCGCTCGTGACGCTCGTTCGCGAACGAGCGTTCGAGGTTCTCGCGCGTCGTGCCGATCTCGGGTGCGAACGTGATCGCCACCGGAGTCTCGCCGAACGTCTCGAGCATCCCGGCATGACGCGCTGCGTGCTCGGTCTCGCACTGCGCCAGGGCGCGGAACAGGTCGCGCACTCCCAGCAGCCCCTCGATCTCCGCGCGCTCGGCGTACGCCTCGTATTCGTGCTGCGCCGTCACTTCGCTCGCGTACGCCAGACGCAGCGCGGGGCGCGTGCGTCCGTCGAGGGACTCGGCGCGGGCGCTCCCGCCCGCCAGCATCAGGCCCGCCGTCATCGCCAGCACCGCCACCGTCCGCGTGATCGTCATGGCGCTCCTCCTTCTCGGGGAAGCGGCCTC
>JADLGX010000484.1 GCA_020849095.1 Candidatus Eiseniibacteriota bacterium | reverse complement strand
TTCACCTTCACGCCGGGCCGGCCGAGCAGCTGGCGCATCAGCTCACGAAGGCCGGTGTTGGCGACCTCGTGGCCTTCTTCGCCGGGCTTGACCGACAAGCCGCCGGCAAGCTCGTCGAGAAGATCGCTGGAGGCTTCGGCCTGCGCCGGAGCCTGGGATTCCTGCTGCTGTCCTTCCTGTTCGTCTGCCATGAACTACCTCCTGAGATCCGGTGCGGTCGTCGAAGACCGGGAAAGCGTCGCGTTCGTCGCGGGCATCAACCTTCGTTGCCCAGAACCGCCATGAGCTTTTCGCGCATGGCCGGGTCCGCCACCATCGCTTCGATCTTCTTGCGGAAGTCCGCCTTGTTCAGGTCGCCCTTGAGCGACATGAGCGCCTCGCGCAGTTCCATCAGCTTGGCCAGCTCCGGCACCTGATGCGCCAGCTGCCCCGGCGAAAAGTCCTTGAGCGAGTCGAACTTCAGGTTCACGGACAGCTGCGAGTCCGGGTCGTTCGTGAGCTTGTTCTTCACGGCGACCTTGGCCTCGAGTTTCTGCTGGCTCATGACCTCGTGGAAGTTGTCCTTGTTGATCGACGTCGCCTTGCGATCCGCGAGCGCCGTGCTGTCGGCCTTGCCCGTGAAGTCGCCCATGACGAGCATCTTCAACGGAAGTTCGATCTCCTTCTGTGCGCCGCCCGAGTCCGTCTTGTAGCGGATGTTGATTCGGGACCTCGGTCCGACCGATCCGTCTTTCGCCATGGGATATCTCCTTTCCTCAGGTGAAACTTCGCCCGCCCAGAATCAGGACTGGGCAGGACGTGCGTAATCGAGCGCAGCAGCCGCGTCGAGCCGTGCCAGCTTCTTGAGGAGCTCGCGCGACCGCTGGTGTTCTTCCGCGTTCATCTGCGTCGGCGGGAGCGCCTTCTGGCGCGCCCACAGCAAGAGGCGCAGCAACTGCGCCGAAAGTTCGGGGTCCCACATCTCGAGCCGCGTGCCCTGCAGCTCTTCCTGAAGCGCCTCGAGCTGGGCCAGCGCCACGTCGGGCCGGCCGGCGTCGGCGCAGGTTTCCGCCACCGCGATCTTCCACGCGGCGCGTTCGCGCGCCCGCGTGGCGCGCGCGGCGCCCGCCTCGAGCACGCGCACGGCGTCGCCCACCTGGCCGGAGCCGGCGAGTTCGGCCGCCTGGGCACGCGCCTCGGCCAGCCCCTCGAACGTGCCAGTGTCCGGCCCCACCGCGCCGGGCGCGCCCGACGACGACGAGGAGGACTTGGCGCCGTCCCCACCGCCCGCGGCCAGCACCACGTCCTTGATCCAGGCGCGGCAGCCGTCGTTGGCGAGCGGCATGCCGCTGTCGAACGTGAGCGTGGGCAGGTCGGGGCAGCGCACGAGGATGCCCTTCACCTCGGTGGCCACGGCTTCGGCCGCCGCGGTGTGCGCCGGGCCGAGTCCCTTGAGCGCCGACCAGGCGTAGAAGTGCGGGTCGAGCCAGAACACCGACATGTGCAGCCGCCCCTCGGTCTCCTCGAGCACGCCCGCCCACGCCTGCGCGGCGAGCTTGCCCTCGATGCGAGAGGCCGCGTCGGCCGGCTGCGGCGCCGGGATGGTGGTCTTGCCGTCGGTGGAAGGAGGCGACTGCTTGACCGTGAACCACGCCGCCAGCCGCGGCAGCCGGTAGGCCAGCGGGTCCTTGGAGTCCGCCATGCGGCGGAACTCGCCCATGCTGCGCAGCAACGGCTTGAGCCCGTTGGCCGCGGCGTCCCATTCGTCGGCGCTGCCGATGCTGCTGGGCAGCGCGGCGCCCGAAGAGGACGCGCTCATCGATGGAGAGGAGGGCGCGGAGCCGGCGGCCGAAGGCTCGGGCGTGGGCGCGGCCACCTGCGCAGGCGCCAGGCCGTCGAGCACGCCGTTGAGCGCGCGCCGCAGTTCGGAGAACAGCCCGCTCGCGCCCTCGATCTTTTCGGAGGCGAGCGTGTCGAGCTCGTCCATCACGTTCATGAGCCGCTCGACGTCCGCGCGGTTCACGCCGGACGATCCCTTGAGCTCGACGCGCTTGCCGCCGCGATCGCCCACGAACTGGAAGGCCGCCTGCCGTCCGCGCGGGCGCTCGGGATAGAGCGTGTCCCACCAGGTGGCGCTCATGTCGCGCATCACCTGGAGCCCGTCGGCGAACGCGCCGTAGCCGCTCTTCTCGAACAGCGCGATGGCGAGGTAGCCCGCGACGAGCAGGTCCTTGGACTTGGTGGAGAGCAGCGTGGTCGCGGCCGTGGCGGCAGCGCCCCAGTCGGGCACGGGGGCGTCCGGGCGTTCCAGCTTCTGGAACTCCGTCTGCAGCGCCTCGAACGCCAGGTCTTCACGGCAGGAGGCGCCGGTCGCGCTGGCTTCCGAGATGGGCTTGGTGCCGAGTTCCAGGATGGCGTCGCTCATGACCTTGGTCGTTTCCCCTCACGGACAGGGCGGAAAACGTGGCGAGAAACCTAGTGAAACGCGGAGGGCGCCCGCAATCCCCAAGTTCGGGAGCGGGCGTCAACCGGTTGGACGATCGGTGCGACTAGAAGTCAGCCGGGGGCGGAGGCCCGAGGCGGAGGAATCCGGAACGGAACGGATGGTCGGTCCTGTTTCTGGGCGTGATCTCGACGGCCAGATGGACTTCCTTGAACACCCAGGTGGCGATCACGTGATCGCCGCTCGGCGAGAGGGCCGCGCGGTCGAGCACGCGGAACAGCCCCCAGTCTTCGTCGGCGAACTTGGGGCCGTCGACGGGCGAACCGTCGAGATCCGCGCTCACCCACGAGCCCTTGCCCAGGTTGTCGCTCTTCCAGTCGAGGAAGGTGTTCTCCTCCCCGCCCATCTCGTAGAAGAACTCCTTGTCGCCCACGTGCCACGTGACCGAGTGCAGCCGCGTCGCCGGCTGGAGCCGGTTGGCGCGCGTCTTCACGTCGAACTCCAGCTTGGGCTCGGCCGAGTTGCCGAAGAACGCGCGCTGGATGGCGAAGGCCTTCTTGAGCCACGCCAGGTTGGCCGCGGGCAGCGGGAACAAGGGGTCGAGCAGCTCGCCGTCACGCGACACCCGGCCCTGAAGATGGGTCGTGTACAGCTTCTCGAGCGCTCCCGTGGGACCGAAGAAGCCGGTGAACTGGTTCAGTCCCACGCCGTCGCCGCCGCCGTCGAACGGATAGCGGTCCTGGATCTCGGAGAACGCCACCACGAGGCCGCCCCAGTCAGTGGCCAGCGCCGCCAGGTTGGCCGGGCCCACGGCGGCGCCGCCGCCGCCCGCCCGCGTGCCCGCCCCGCCCGCGCCACCCGCGCCGCCGGGGCCGGGACGCATCACGGTCAGCACCGAGCGCAGCGCCTTGCCCACGACCGGATCGAGTTCGCCCGGATACGGCGACGACTCCTTGGCCGTGAAGCTCCACGCCTGGAACTGCGCGCCGTTCTCGTAGATCTCGCTCTGCACGCCCTTCTTGTCCTTGGCCGCCGTCATCAGCGAGGCGCGGAAGCGTTCCTGCGGCGCCAGCTCGGACTGCTTGGCCATGAACGGGATCTTGTTCTTGGTGTCCTTGAACAGCCCCAGCTTGCGGCGCGTGAGCCACGCGTGCACCAGGTCCAAGCGGTCGGTGACGCTCTGCACTTCCTTGGGCCCTTCGCCCAGGCGCGACTCGGCGTCCACGCGGCGCAGCACGCGCTCGATCTCGGACGTGGCGGCGTTGCTCTCGCGCAGCAGGTACTCGCGCCCGTTGAGGTCGTCTCGGCGGGCGGTCAGCGTGTTCATGAAGCCCACCCACTCGCCCACGTAGTCCGTGGCGTAGCGGCCGGCGAGGCGGTTGGGCAGCAGGCGGACGTCGTCGCCCAGCTGGGCCACGAACTGCGGGTCCTTCTCGCGGCGGACCATCTGCTTCATCACGTCCAGGCGCGGCTTCACGAACCCCTGCCAGCCGGCCAGCGTGTACGCCCCGCGCACGGCGCCCTTGGAGTCGAGCATCTCGCGCTGCTTGTCGGGAATGATGTTCGACAGCGTGAGCGGCGCGAAGCTCTGGTTGGCGTCGGCGATCATGTCGTCGTACAGGGTCATGTGCTCGCCCCAACGGCGCTGGATCGCCGCCAGCGCGGCGGACGCGAGCGCCGGGTCGAAGCGCCCGAAGCGGTGCTTGGGCTCGCCCTGGTCGGTCAGCATGCGCGCCTGGTCCAGCATGAGGCGCGAGTAGATGCCCAGGCTGTCGTCGGACACGCGCTGCAGCTCGGGGCGGTGCAGGCTGACCAGCACCTTGGAGAACACGACGAAGTCCGTCTCGGCGACTTCGTAGTGCTCGTCCTCGAGCAGCCGGTACGCCTGGTAGTGGTAGAACAGGTCGGCGAAGCCGACGCTGTCGCTGACCGCCTGGTGGCGCAGACGCGTCTGCAGGTCCTCGACCACCGGCTCGATCAGGAAGTGGCTGGCCTGCTGCACGTAGAAGTTGACGGCCGGCGCGAACACGCCGTCGCCGGCGTAGCCGCCGACGCGCATGCCAAACGTCTTGCGGGCCCGGCGCTGCTCGATCTCGGCCAGCGACGAGCGCAGCGGCTCCAGGAAGCGCAGCGCCACGCGCGGGCGGGCGTCACGGCTCAGGCCGGCCAGCGAGCGGGCGGACTCCGCCGCGGCGCGCACCGGGCTGGCGGCGTTCCACGACACGATCCCCAGCATGGCGGTCATGAGCAGCCACGCGCCCACCGCGCCGCCGAACATCACCCAGCGCATGCGCTTTTCGTTCTCGAGCGAGAAGCGGTCGGCCGACGCCAGCGAGGCGTCCTTGAACACGATCTTGCGCCACAGCTGCTGCGAGAACCACGAGTGCTTGGCCACCTCCGGCGTGGGCGCGTCCACGCGCGGCGCCAGGTTGACGGCGCGCGCGGCGTCGCCGATCACGCGTTCGATCGACGGCGCGCCGACGCGCGAGCTGGTCAGGTAGAAGCCTCGGAACAGCCCGCCCTCGGTCTTGCCCTTGCCGCGCGCGAAGATCACCTGCACGAGCCGGCGCAGTTCGGGGCGCAGGCGCTCGAGCTGCGAGGGGAAAGCCAGCGCGCGCATGCGCTGCACGTCGTCGCTCAGGCGCGCGACGCGCGTGGTGCGCAGGTCGCCCAGCGCCGCCACCAGCGTGGTGAACTCGGTGTCGAACAGCGCCTCGGGCGCGGACTCGCGCGACTTGGCCAGCGACAGCGTGGCGCCCCACGGCTGCCCGGCGCGCTCTTCGTCGAACGAGGCGAACGTCTCGGCGAAGCCCGCGATGGAATCGCAGTGCGTCACCACGACGTACACCGGGAACTCCATGCCCAGGTGGTGTCCCAGGTCGCGGCTGCGCTCGCGCAGCTGCTGCGCGAGCGGCTCCACCTGCTCGACGCCGGCGGCCAGCGTGCCGGCGGGCACCACCATGATCGCGCCGTTGATCGGACGGCCCGGGCGCATCTTGCGCAGCGAGCCGAGGAACTGCACCCAGTCCTCGTTGTCGTCGAACTCCGACATCTTGAGCGACTTGCCCGACATGTCGAGCAGGATGGCCTGTTCGGTGAAGAACCACTGGAAGCTGCGCGCGCCGCCGACGCCGCGAACCGAGCGCATCTTGCGCGAGGCGTCGGTGAGCGCCGAGGGCAGCCCGGACTCCTGGATGAGCGTCGTCTTGCCCGCGCCCGACGGACCGATGAGCAGGTACATGGGCATCGTGGCGAGCGCCTTGTCGCCCAGCCGGCGTCCGGCCGGCGACTTCTTGAACTCGGCGATCGCCGCGTCCCATTCGGACTTGAGGTTCCGCACCTCGGCCTGCTGCCCGAACGTGCTGCGCTCGATCTCGCGCTCGACCTGGCCGTCGAGCTCCTTTTCGATGCCCTTGCCCGCCTTGGCGGCCTCGAGCTCGCGCATGATGAGCCACACCACCACGCCCAGCACGACGACGATGATGATGAGCGCGGCGACCAGGAAGGCGACCGCATGCTGCTTGATCATGAAGATGGCGAGCACCGCGATGAGCCCGACGGCGCCCAGCACGACGTTGCGCGGAGTGAAGGACGGCATGGTCATGTCAGTACCCCCCGATCGCGCCGGCGACGCCGCGCGCATGCAGGTACGCCATGAGCATCACCGTGAGCCAGCTCAGCAGCAGCGCGCCGCCCAGCGCGGCGGGCACCATCCAGACCGGGAACTTCTTCACGACCGGACCACCCTGCTCTTCCTTGCGCCCCACGTTGGGGGCGATCGAGCCGAAACCGTCGCCGCGCACCGCGGCGATGTCGCGCTCGACCTCGGCCATCAGCGCTTCCATGCCCGGTTCGTCGTCGATGTAGCGCCCGCGGTACCCGGTGCGGAAGCACGCGGCGTACAGCTCGAGCGCCTCGACGCTGGCATCGCGCGAGCCGCGCAGGTCCTGGAGGCGCTCGAACACGCGCCGGCCGGCGATCAGCTCCCCGCTCATGTCGAACTCGCTCTGCAGCGCGCCGGCGTCGAGCCAGTAGCCGCGCACCTCGGGCAGGCCGAGCACGGCCGCGTCGAGATAGGCGCACAGCATGTACACGCCCGCCTCGATATCCGCCTCGCGATGGCCGGCCGCGCGCGCCTTTTCCTCGAAGCCGCGCCGGATCGCAGTCCACTGCGAGCGCACCTGTGCGTGGTCGGGGCTGGCGCCGGGGCTGCGCAGCGCGTGGATCAGCGCCAGCCCGTCGATGGCCATGTCCACGAGGCGCGGGCGGCGGCTGGCCTTGCCCGGAGCGCCGCCGCGTGCGGCGTGCGCCGGCGCGGCCGACGGCCGGCGCACGGGAGACACGCCGCCGATGATGGTCTCGGTGACGTCCTGGTGCTCAGCGGCGCGACGGGGCGCGGCCTTCTGGCCGGCCCGCCGGTTGCGCGGTCCTTTGGGTCCACCCATTCCGAACATGCCTACTCCCAGGTTCCGACGAGGTCGAGCTTCACCTGCTCGAGTTCGCGCGGCAGGTACACCGCCACCTGATTGGCGCGGCGGACGTCCTCCCACAGCGGATGAGAGCGATCGAGTTCGAAGTAGTCGTAGCCCGCAAAGCACGGCACGCCGGCCGGCACGGGCGCCGGCGGGTGCAGCGCGAGTCCCTCGGTGGCCGCCACGATGAGCGACTGCACCTTGGATTCCGACGCGATCTTGGCGCGCTTGGGGAACGTGAGCAGGATCTGGGGCCGGTCGGGGCCCTCGATGCAGACGCCCAGGAAGAGCTTGCCGCGGGCGTCGAGCAGGCGCGGGTCGGCGATGCTGCCCACGTGCACCGAGCCGGGCTTGCGCACCAGGTCCACGCGCGCGCCGCGCACGTTGATCTGGGTCTTGAGCAGTTCTTCGAGCAGGCGCGTGAGCTGGCCGTAGCACGAGCCGAGCGCCTCGTGCTCGTACACCGGCAGGTCGCGCGGCGTGCGGCTGGCCGAGAACGTGCACAACTCGCCGCACAGCGACGCGAGCACGAGGAACACCTGCTCGGGATGCACGCCGGGGTTCTGCACGTGATGGGTCAGGATGGGGATGTACGTGTTGACGCTGTGCAGCATCCAGAAGCTGGCCGCGTCGGACTTGCCGAACTCGGCGAAGCCGCCGCGCTGCGTGCGCATCTCGCTCAGCTCGCGGCTGCGGTCGAGCAGCAGGTTGAGCATGCGGCCGACCAGCGACAGCAGCGAGCGCGAGCCGCGAAGCGACACGACCGGCGGCACGTAGGGATCGGCCACGCCGCCGAACGCGTCGCGCACCGAGAACCCCGTGGTGGAGCGGACGATCTCGCCCACGCGCAGGCGTTCGTGCTGCGACAGCGCCTCGTCCGGGAACAGCAGCACGATGTTCTTGCGCGCCAGCACCAGCTCGCGGTCGATGCCCTCGGCGTTCTCGTCGGCGACCGCTTCGAGGCTCGACGTGTAGCGCGGCCCCGGAATGGCGTTGCCCGCCTCGCGGGCGGTGAGCGGCTGGCCCGGGCGCGGAACCGGCAGCCCGATGTGCACCTCGAGACGGTCGCGCTGGCCCTCGAACCACGACGTGAGGTCGCGCGGCGCGGGCAGCGGATCACCCTCGGCCGTGTCGAACGACGTGCCGTCCGGGAACACGCCCGCGGCGCGCGTCAGCGCCAGGCGGCCGTGCGCGAGCGCCTGCTCGTCGATCTCGAGCTCGCTCAGCCCCCAGCCGAAGCTCTCCGCGAAGCGGAAGCGCTGGGACACTCGGCGGTGCTCGGCGCGCTCCATCTGCTGGAAATGCTGCGGCGAAAGCAGCATCCCCTCCTGCCAGACCACTCGCAACGAGCGGGTCTGTGCATCCTTCTGCGAGTCAGCCATGGCTCACTTTCCGGAGGTGACGGTCAGGCCGGTCGAACCGGCCGTGATCAGGAGCGGCCCCTTCTTCGCGAAGGGGTGAATCGTGTACCAGCTGGCGCCCACCTTCTTGCAGAAGTTCCCCTCCACCACGATGGCCGTGGCATTCGGGGCGCGCTGGGTCGACTTGGTCTTGCTGATGCCGGGGCTCACGAAGTCCTCGCCCACGTTCATCACGATGTTGGGGCCGGCGGCCTCGACGTGCTTGGCCCAGGGCAGCCCCTTGTTGAGCATGGTGCGCACGGCGCCGGTGTCGGCGACCTGGAAGATGCGGAACTTGACCGTCGAGGGGGTTCCGCCCCCGCAGTTGTTGCAGTCGGGAGCCCCCGTGAGCGTGACCTGGACGGTGGGCGAGCCCTTCTTGATTCCGGCGCAACCCTGGACGACGGCGAACAGCGCGGAGAGCGCGGCCACGGCGACGATGAAACGACGGATCGAGCGGCGCATGAGAACCCCAGACTGGGCAGCGGTTTCTTGCTGCGACGAGAACGGACGGGAACGGTGGTTCAGGGCGTCGGCGGCGGCGGGAAGTCCGGCACGGTGGGCGTCGGGGGGATCGGCGTCGCGCCGTCACCGCCGCCACCGGCGAGCGCGGCGACCGCGCCACCTCCGGCGACCGCGAGCAGCACGGCGACCGCCTTGTGCGAGGCCAGCCAGCCCTTCTTGGCGGCGCCCGGCGCCTGCTGCGGCGGGAGCGCGGCCTTCATGCCGGGCGTCTTCTCGCGCGGCGCGGGCGTGCCGGGCGTTGCGGGAGGAGTGGCGGGCGTGGCTGCGGCGACGGGAGCGGGCTTGAGCGCCTGGAAGACCGCGAGTTCCTCGGCGTCCGCCTTGCCGGCGTCGAGCACGAACGCGGGCTCGGCGGCGAGGATCGCGCTGAAGTGCTCGTTGGCGCGGTTGGTCAGCCCCTTCTTCACGTAGCAGCGCGCCAGAACGATGCGCGCCTCGCGCAGGTCGGCGCCCTGCAGTTCGCCGCGGCTGACCGGACCGGTGAGCAGCGTCACGGCTTCGTCGAAGCGATCCTGCTGGTAGAGGCCGAGCGCGCGCGTCACCACGACCGGCAGCTTCTTGGCGGGCGCCGCGGTGGCGCGAGCGGGCGTGGCCGGTTTGGTGGCGGCAGGCTTGGCCGCGGCCGGCTTCGGCGCGGCTTCGGTTGCGGCGAACGCGGCGACGGGCCCGGCGCATTGCGCGACGAGCACCAGGGCGGCGATGGGACGCCGCAGCGCATGGAAATGGCGAGCGTTCATGTGAGCTCCCTGCGATTCCGTTCGAGGTGAAGCGTCACGAGATGGGCTTACCGCGGCAAGTTACCGCGTTGGAAGCGCAGGGGCCACAACGGAAAAGGAGACTCCACCGTTGTCGGCAGCTGCGTTCAGAACTGCACCACTTGATTGCCCGCCGAATTGGCCACCACCACGCTCCGGGTGGCCACCACGGTGGTCCCATTCCCCTCGCGAAGCTCGATCTTGTGGCGTCCGGGCTTGAGCCCGCGCACCACGCCAGGCGTGGTCTGGCCGCTGGAGCGGTCGTCCACGAAGATGCGCAGGCCGGCCTTGCCGCCGCGCACCGAGATGCCGCCCTCGCCCGCCGTCAGGTCCACGCGCAGCACTTTGGTGGGCTTGTCCGCCTTCACCTGCACCTCGCGGCGTGTCTCCACGAAGTCGGGGTGACGGAACACGACGTCGTACTTGCCCGGCGCCAGTGAGACCTCGGTCTCGGAGGCGCTGCTGGCCCGCAAGATGTGGTCCACGTAGATGTCGCAGCGCGGCGTCACCTGGATGAGCTGCGCCTTGCCGTTGGCCGGGGCGGGGGTTGCCGGAGGGGCCGGCGCCGTGCCCGCCGAAGCGTCGCCTGCCGCGGCGTCAGGCGCCGCCGGTGCCGCGGGCGCCAGCGTGAGCGCCACGTGCTTCACCTCGCCCACCTTGCCGCGGCCCGTCGTGGTGGCGGTCGTGTACCCGGCCGCGATCGCCTCGACCTTGTAGCGCCCGCCGGCGTACTCGAACACGAACAGCGCATCCTGGCCCGTGGCCGGCTGGCCGTTGACCAGGACCTGGTCGGCGCGCGGCGCCACGTTGACGTACAGCGAGCACACGGTGGCGACGGCGACGGACTCCGGAGCGGCTGCTTCGGCAACGAGGGGAACGGCCGGGACCGCCGGCAGGGCGGCGGCCGAATCCACGGGCACCGCCGACGAGTCGGCCGGGACCGGCCGGGGCGGGGCGAAGCCGTCGGTGACGCGCATGGCGAAGAAGCCGATCAGGGCCACCAGCGCCACGCCCGCGCCGATCAGCACGCCGCGCGGCAGGCCGCCCTTGCGCCCGGCGGTCGCGGTGGACCCGGCGGCGGGAGCCGCCTTTGCGGCCGGCGCGCCCTTGCGGGCCTCCGCGCGCGCGCCCTTGCCCGCCACGACGGCGGCAGCGGCGGCGGCGCCGCTCTCGCGCTCGCGTTCGAGCTGCGCGATGTGTTCGCGCGCGGCTTCGTTCTCGGGGTCCAGGTGCAGCACGCGGCGGTACTCCAGCAGCGCGTCCTCGATGCGCGCCTGTCCCATGGCCTCGAAGTAGCGCCCCTGGTCCATGTGGCGCGTGAGGCGCTTGGTGTGCCAGTGCTGCGCGGTCGCCTGCGGGTCGAGCGTGTAGTCGCGCATCATCTCGCGCGAGCGCAGCAGCCCCATGTCGTGGATGACCGCTTCGAGGTCGGCGCGCACCTGCGCAATGGTCTGCGTGCGCTTGCCGGCGTCCTTCTGCAGCATGCCGCGCACGATGACGGCCACTTCCTCGGAGACGAGCGGATTGACGCGCGTGATGTCGGTGGGGTCGGCGGTCAGCACCGCGCTGAGCACCTTGGCGTACGAGTCGCCGTCGAACGGGCGGCGCCCGCCCAGCAGTTCGTACGCGACCACGCCGGCCGAGAAGATGTCGGAGCGCTCGTCCACGCGCTCGCCGGTGGCCTGCTCGGGCGACATGTACGCCGGAGTTCCCAGCACGGCGCCCACCAGCGTGAGCGCCTCGCTCACCTCGCCGTCGGCGCGTGCGAGCCCGAAGTCCATGATCTTGATGGCGCCATCGGGCGTCAGCATGATGTTGGCGGGCTTGATGTCGCGGTGCGTGACGCGCTTGGAGTGCGCGTGCTCGAGCCCGCGGCAGAGGTCGCGGATCATGAGCAGCGCGATCTCGAACGGCGGCGCGCCGTGCGACTTGAGCCACTTCTGCAGGTCGAGCCCCTCGACGAACTCCATGCAGATGAACGCCATGTCGTCGATGCGGCCGCAGTCGATCACCTGCACGATGTTCTCGTGGCGCAGTTCCGAAGACGTCTTGGCCTCGCGCACGAAGCGCTGGACGATCTTCTCGTCCTCGGCCAGGTGGGAGAACAGGATCTTGAGCGCGACCGGACGCTGCAGGGCCTTCTGCACGGCGAGATACACCTTGGCCATGCCGCCCTTGCCGAGTTCTTCCTTCAACTCGTAGGGGCCGAAGTCGCGATTCAGGGACATGCTCTCGGGAGCCTCCGGTCGGGGAATCGGAAGTGCAGGGGCGGTGACGCTACCTTGGGGCCCGGCCCCGTGCATAGGACGAAAGAGGGCGCCTTTCGTCACGCCGGACGCAGTCCCGGCGGGAAACGCGACGGGCCGCCCCTGCGAGGGCGGCCCGTGCGTGGAAAGCGAAACTCAGTATCCGATGTAGCCGCGGATCCCCAGGGAGAGCCCGTAGCCCGAGAAGTCCATGTCGCGATTGCCGATCGTGGCCCCGGTGTACTGCCCGAACTCGGAACCCTTGAACATCTTCTCGGCCTTGGCGGAGCGGAACAGCGCGCGGCCCGTGACCGCGAGCTTGGGATGCAGCTCGTACTCGCCCTCGACGCCGGCGTGGAAGTACTTGCCCACCTTGGTGTCGGTGACCTTGAGCGGAATGGATCCGAAGAACAGGAACTTGTCGGACGCGTAGCAGTTCAGCATCGGGCCCGCGCCGGCGAACAGGTTGACGCGGTACTTGTCGGAGTCGCGCATCAGGTAGATGACGTTGACCACCATGGGCGTGGCAGTCAGCTCGTACGTGGCCTTGGCCGGACCGGAGACGCTGTCCTCGTTGACGGCGCGGAAGCGCTGCATTTCGAGGTCGAGCGACCAGCGGGGCGCGAGCGGGAAGCGCACGCTGATGCCGAACATGGGCTTGTTGTCGAACTCCTTGTCGCCGCCGCCGACGGCGACGTACTTGCCGAAGTCCTCGTTGCTCCCCGAGCCGATGCCGCCGAAGAGCGCGATGCTCGCCGGAATGCGCTGGCTCGCCTGGAGCTGCTCGGCCTCGAAGGTCTTGAGCGCCTGCTGGAACGCCTCGACTTCGTCGGGCGGGGTGCGCAGCGCGTCGAGACGGTAGAGCGGATCCGAGCGGAGGATCTTGAGGAACGTGTTGCGGGCGCCGGGAACGTCGCCCGCCTTCACCTGGCAGCGCCCGAGCAGCTCACGCGCGCCGACGGCGTCGCTGCCCGTCACGGCGCCGCTCGAGAGCGCCTCCTGCAGCGTGGCGAGCGCGTCGGCGAACTTGCCCGAGTCGTACTGCTGCTGGGCCTTGGCGACCGGGCTCGCCTGCGCGAACGCGGCCTGCGGGGCGATCGAGACCGCGCCCACGAGAAGAACGAGGAGCATGCCCGCGAGCGCGCGCAGCATCCCCGATCCGAAGAGCATCTTGCGATCCATTGCATTGCCTCCATGCGCGGCCGGCGCGTGGCGCCGGGCCCCGCGGATCAGTAGCCGATGTAGGCGCGAAGCCCGATGGTGGCCGCGAAGCCGGAGAAGTCCACCTTGCGGTTCTTGAGCGAGGCCTGGCCGTAGGCGAGGAAGTCGAACTCGTCGAGCACCTTGTCGGCCGTGGCGGCGCGGCCCATGACGCGGCCGGTCAGCGCCAGGCGGCGGTGCATCACGAGCTCGGTCTCGAGCCCGGCATGGAAGTACGAGCCGTTCTTCTGCCCCGACACCGTCAGCGGCGTGCCGCTGAAGTCCCCGAACTCGATCGCCGAGATGGCCGACGACAGCAGTCCGCCGCCCGCGAACAGGTTCACGTGGACGAGGCGGTTGGTGTACGTGGAGTGGATCAGGCTCAGCGACAGCGGATACGCGGTGACTTCGTAGCGCGTCTCGTTGGGCGGGGCGTTCGAGTCCTGGTTGGTGGCGCGCAGGCGCTGCAGTTCGAGCTCGAGCGAGAACCGCTGCGTGACCGGAAAGCGCACGGCGCCGGCGATCTGCGGCTTGACGTCGTACTTGTTGGCGCCGCCGCCGGCCACGGCGATCTCCGCCATGTCCTTGTTGTCGCCGCTGCCGCTACCCATCGAGAACGAGAGGCTCGCGGGAATGCGGCTGCCGGCTTCGATCTGCTCGGCGGTCAGCTCGCGCTGCGCGAGCTGGAAGACTTCCTGCTCGTCCGGGCCGGCCGTGTTGGCGTCCAGGCGCCAGCCCGGCTGCTGGCGCAGCACGAACTTGAACGCCTGCTTGGCCTCGAGCCGGTTGCCCGCCTTGACCAGGCAGCGGGCGAGCAGGCCGCGGGCGGCGATCGCGTCGGCGCCGGTCACCTCGCCGGCCGTGAGCGCCTCGCGCAGCTTGAGGATGGCTTCGTTGAACTGGGCGCCGTCGTACATCTGCTGCGCCGCATCGAGAGCGGGGGACGCAGCCCACGCTTCGGAGCTGTGCAACACGGGCGTGGCGACGAGCGCGAACGCCAGCGCCGCGAGCACGAGTTTCCACAACAGGGATCGCATCGAAGCCTCCTTGCCTGACACGTACGGGGCCACGCGCGCAGCGCGGCCCTGCGGGGGGATCGCTACTTCTTCGCCTTCAACTTGAACGAGACGGAAGCCTGCTGGCCCGCCTTCAGGGTCACGCTCTGGGCGCCGCCTTCGACGGAGAAGCCCTCGCGCACCACGGAGATCTCGTGCTTGCCGGGAAGCAGCCCGGTCACCACGTAGGGCGTCGTGTGCTGCACCGACACGCCGTCCACGTAGATTTCGGCCCAGCCGCCCTGCGCCGTGACGTTCACGCTTCCCGTGGA
>JADLGX010000483.1 GCA_020849095.1 Candidatus Eiseniibacteriota bacterium | reverse complement strand
CCGCCGCTGTGGCTGGACGACGTGGTTCGCGCGGGTCAGGCCTGCCGCGTGAACGACGGCACGTTCCGCTGCCGGGACGGCCGGCGACTTCCGGTGGCGTTCGTGCTCAACTCGGTCGAGCGCGACGGCGAGGTGCTGGGCGCCTACCTGGTGTTCGAGGACATCCGCCGGCGCAAGGAGTCCGAAGCCGAAATGCAGCGCGCGCGCGAACTGGCCGAGCAGGCCAGCCGCACCAAGAGCGAGTTCGTCGCCACCATGAGCCACGAGCTCGGCACGCCGCTCAACGGCGTGATCGGCATGCTGCAACTGCTGGCCGATACGGCACTGGACGACGCGCAGCGCGAACTGCTCGCGGAGGCACGGCGCTCGGCCGACGGGCTGCACGCGATCTCGCAGGACGTGCTCGACTTCTCGCGGCTCGAGGCCGGCCAGCTGGTGCTCGATGCCCGGCCGCTCGACGTGGCCACGCTGGCGCGCGAGTCGCTCGACGTGGCCGCGCCGCACGCGCGCGACAAGGGACTGGCGCTTCGACTGGAGCTGCCGGACCAGCCGATTCCGCCGGTGCTGGCGGACGGCGCGCGTCTGCGCCAGGTGCTGCAGAATCTGGTGGGCAATGCGGTCAAGTTCACCGAGCAGGGCTCTGTGACGCTGGCGATCGAGATCGCGCCGTCGGGGGATTCCGAGTTGAACCTGCGGTTCGCGGTGCGCGACACGGGGCCCGGCATTGCGGCGGATCTCCAAGAGCGGCTGTTCGAGGAGTTCTGGCAGGTGGACGGGTCCAACGCCCGCCGCCATGGCGGCACGGGACTGGGGCTCGCCATCTGCCGGCGGCTCGTGGACGCGATGGAGGGCCGCATCGGCGTGCAGAGCCTGCCCGGCGAAGGCTCGACGTTCTGGTTCAACGTGCCCTTCGCGCGCGCGGCCGCATCTCCGGAGTCCGGCGTCACGCCGCTGCCGCGGCCGGTCGCCGCGGCATCACCCGATTTCGCGGGAGCGCGCGTGCTGGTGGTCGAGGACACGCCCGTGAACCAGAAGATCACCGTGCGGATGCTCGAGCGGCTCGGTTGCGTCGTGGAGCTGGCGGTGGACGGTCATCACGCCGTGGCGCGTTTCCAGGCCGGGCGATTCGACCTGGTGCTCATGGACTGCCAGATGCCCGGCATGGACGGGTTCGAGGCCACGCGGGTCATTCGCGGCTCGGAGGCGGGGCGCACGCACGTGCCCATCGTGGCGCTGACCGCGAACGCGCAGGCGTCCGACCGCGAGCGCTGCCTGGCCGCGGGCATGGACGACTTCGTCGCCAAGCCCCTTCGTGCGGCCGACCTGGAGCAGGCGCTCGCGCGCTGGTTGTCGGCGCCCGGAGAGCAGGCGGCGTCGGCCTGAGCGGGTCCTAGAGTGTGAGGCGCATGTCGTGCTGGGACGCCTCGAACTCGGGTGACAGCGCGAGCACGTGCGCCGAAGCGGGATCGTCCTGCGGCAGGTTGAGCCAGCGCAGTCCCTGCTCCGCTTCGGGGCGGAACGCAGCCGCGAGCAGCGCCAGCGTCGCCGTTTCCTCGCGGCCCGGCATGCTGACCATCTGGAGGATCGAGGCGCGCCCGCCCGCCACGCGATGCACGGCGACGCCGGTCACGCGGCCGCCCTCGAGCGCCGCGGTGCATTCCATGGCGAGAGCGTCGCGGATCCAGTTGCGCAGCGAGCCTTCCTCGCGCTGCCACGGTTCCTCGCTGCGGCGGTGGAGCCGGATGAACTCGAGCGCCTCGTCCGTGCCGATGGCGCGGGTGGTCACGCCGGCCGGGGCCGCGGGCGCCGCCGTCAGGCGCACCACGTCGAGCCGGCGCACGTGGCGAAACCCGAGCCGTTCGTAGAGCGGGATCGCGCGCACATTCTGGGTGAGCACCTCGAGCCACACCTCGCGCGCGCCGAGCGCGCGGGCGCGATCGATCACGGCGACCATCGCGCGTTCGCCGAGTCCGCGCCGCCGCGCGGCGGGCACCACGCCCATGCCGCCGATCCAGGCGCGACCGCCACGCATGCCCAGCAGCGCGATCGCGACCGGCTCGCCGTTCTCCACGAACACCCTCGACTCGTCCAGGTCGAGATCGAACGAGGCGACCATGAACCGCAGGGCCGCGAGGTCCACGTGCATGGGCAGGTGGTAGTCCGAGTACACCGCGTCCATGAGGGCGGCGAGCGCCTCGGGTTCGAGCGTCGAGGCGGGGACGGGCGCGGGCAGGGAGTCGGCGGACATCGGGAAACCCTCCGGAAGTGACGGGCCGTTGGCGCGGGCCGCGGGCCGGGACGACCGGACGATAACAAGAAGGCCCGGCTTTCGCCGGGCCCTCTCGCGTCCCGCGGAGTTCGGGGGTTACTTCGCGGGCTGCGCCGCGTCCGCCTCGATGTTCAGCGTGATCGTGACGTCGTCGGCCAGCATCGTGCCGCCGTTGTCGAGCGTCTTGTTCCACAGCACGCCGTAGTCCTTGCGGTTGATGACCGTGATCGCGGTGAAGCCGGCCTTGGTGCCCCACGACTGGCCGCCCACGCCGACCGAGCCGGCGCCCAGGAACTCGGCATCGAACACGACCGGCTTGGTCACGCCGTGCATGGTGAAGTCGCCCGCGACCTTGTACTTGCCCTTGCCGGCGGCGGTGACCTTCGTGCTCTTGAACGTGACCAGCGGGAACTTCTCGGCGTCGAAGAAGTCGGCGCCCTTCAGGTGACCGTCACGGCGCTCGTTGTCCGTCCAGATGGAGTTTGCATCCGCCGACGCCTCGACCGAGATGTTGGCCGGGTTCGCATCGTCGAAGACGATCTTGCCCGTGAAGCTGTTGAAGCGGCCATGCACCTTGGAGAAGAAGTGGCGGATGTCGAAGCCGACCTCGGAGTGCGACTTGTCCACGTTGTACGTGACGGGAGCGGCGGCCGAAGCGGACTGCAGCACGGCCACGGCGAGGACGGCGAGGACGAAGCGGAACGCGTGCTTCATGAATGTCTCCTGGGTTTTCCGGAAGGTTCCGGTGGTGGGAAAGGTGGTGCGGTGGTCCGAAGTGGCGGCAAGCTAGCAGCGCTCGCCGGGCGTGGCACTATGTTTCTTGAAGTAGCACGCCCTTCGGACGCGGTTCATTCCCGAACGGAGCAGAGTCTTTGCAGGGGCGTGACGGGTGTTCATACACACGAAACGCCGCGACCCGGGTTTCCTGCCGTTGTGGCACGTGGGGCCGCTGACTATGCTGCGCGCATGAAGACATTCCTCTCGGTGCTGCTGCTCGTCGGCGTGGCCCTGTCCGCGCATGCGCAAACGGTCCCCACCGGTTTCACCGATGATCTCGTTGCCGGCAGCCTCGACGTGCCCTGCGCGATCGAGTTTGCTCCCGGCGGACGGCTCCTGCTGGCCGAACAGCTCTCGGGCAAGGTGCGCCTGCTCGTGAACGGCGCGCTGTCCGCGACCGATCCCGTGTTCACCGTGCCCGGCATCGTCGCGGGAGGAGAGCAGGGGCTTCTCGGTCTGGCGCTCGACCCGCAGTTTCCGGCGCGGCCCTACCTCTATACCCACCAGACCGACGGGTCGCAGGGCGTGCGCATCTCGCGCTGGCGGCTGAGCGGCGATCTGACGTCCTCCACGGATGGTCACCTCACCGTGGACCCTGCGTCGCGCTTCGACCTGGTGCGGTCGGCTCCGAACGCCGCGACCAACCACAACGGCGGCACCGTGCAGTTCGGCCCGGGTGGATACCTGTTCGTCAGCCTGGGCGAGGACGCCACGCCGTGCGCGGCGCAGGACACGTCCACGCTGCGAGGCAAGATCCTGCGGCTCGCCGTGGACGGACTGCCCGACGGCCCGGGCGTGGCGCTGCGCTCGCAGGTCGCGCCCGCCGGCAACCCGTTCCGCGCCTCGCCCGACAGCAACGCGTGGCTGGTGTACGCGAACGGCCTGCGCAATCCGTTCCGCTTCCAGGTGGACATGGTGGCGCAGACGCTGGTGATCGGGGACGTGGGCCAGAACGTCTACGAGGAGCTCGACCTGATCGACGCCGCCGGCCTCACGTCGGGCATCCGCCTGGACGGCGGCGCGCTCGCCGGGGCCAACTTCGGCTGGCCGTGGTTCGAAGGCACCACCGCCTACGATGCCTGCCCGGGTCCGGTCGTGCCGTTCGCGCCGCCCATCCACGTGCTGGACCGCTCGTCCATGGCGTCGGCCTCGATCATCAGCGCCGGCGCCTATCGTTCGAGCACGCCCGACACCACGATCTGGCCGGTCGAGTATCACGGCGACCTCTTCTTCAGCGAGTACTACACCGGCAACCTGGGACGGCTCGCGTTCCAGGGCGATCACTGGGCGATCGCCCCGGCGGTCGCGGGGCAGCCGAGCGCCTCGTGGTGGGGAACGGGATACCGCGCCGCCAGCGACTGGCGGGTCGGTCCCGACGGTTCGCTCTACTACTGCCGCCAGTTCACGGGAGCGTTCCGCAATACCGGCGTGGTGCGCCGCATCCGCTGGACGGGCGGGGCGCCGGTCGTCGTTCCGCCCACGCCGCCCATGCGCGTGAGCTCGTATCCCGCCCCGGCTCGCGGCAGCGCCACGATCGTGTGCGACTTCGGCCTGCGCGTGAATCCGCTGCTGCGGGTGCTCGATGTGCGGGGCCGCACCGTGCGCACCATGCCCGTCCCGGGCCGGCGTTCGAGTTCGGTCGCGTGGGACGGCAAGGACGACGCAGGCCGCACCCTGCCCTCGGGCGTCTACTGGGTGCAGCTCGAGGCCGAGGGCGCCACCGCCAGTTCCCGGATCGCCCTGCTGCAGTGAATCTCCGGGTCGCCGGAAAGGCACCCGGACCCGGCGCTGCGTAAATGGGCGTGAGCCGCTATTCTCAACCCATGAAAAGACCCCTCGCAGTTCTCGCCCTGCTCGCGCTCTTCGCCTCCGCCGCTCCCGCCCAGGTGGTTCCCGCCGGGTTCCGTGACGAACTCGTCGTCGGCGGCTTCGACGTGCCAGTGGCCATGGAGTTCCTGTCCGACGGCCGGCTGCTCGTGGCCGAGCAGCTTTCGGCGCGTGTGCGCCTCGTCGTGAACGGCGCCATCAGCACGACGAATCCCGTGTTCACCGTGCCGGGCGTGATCGCCGGCGGTGAGCAGGGGCTGCTCGGCCTCGCGGTGGATCCGCAGTTTCCGCTGCGCCCCTACCTCTACACGCACCAGACCGACGGGAGCGGCTTCGTGCGGCTGTCGCGCTGGAAGCTTGCCGGCGATCTCGCGTTCACGGGCGACGGCCATCTCACCGTGGACCCCGCGACCCGCTACGACCTCGTCACGAACGCCCCGAACAGCGCGTCCAACCACAATGGTGGAACGGTCCAGTTCGGCACGGGCGGCTACCTGTTCGTGAGCCTCGGTGAAGACGCCAACACCTGCGCGGCCCAGGACCTCGTGACGCTGCGCGGCAAGATCCTGCGCCTCGACGTGAGCAAGCTGCCCGACGGTCCCGGCTCGGCGTGGCGCGCGCAGATCGCGCCGCTCGACAATCCGTTCGCCGCGTCGCCCGACTCCAACGCCCGCCTCGTCTACGCGAACGGGCTGCGAAACCCGTTCCGCTTCCAGGTGGACTCGATCGGGCAGCGGCTGGTGATCGCCGACGTGGGCTACGCCGTGTACGAGGAGTTGGACCTGCTCGACGACACCGCCAATCCCGGCGCGATCTCCACCGACGGGCGCGGGCTCGCGGGCGCCAACTTCGGCTGGCCGTGGAAGGAGGGCAAGAGCGACTACGAGGGTTGCCCGGGATCGCCGCCGGTCCTCGTTTCGCCGATCAATCAGTACGACCGTTCGCTGTTGGTGAGCGCGTCCATCATCAGCGCGGGCGTGTACCGCTCGAGCACGCCCGACACCACGCGCTGGCCCGTGGAGTATCACGGCAACATCTTCTACAACGACTACTACGGTGGCGTGCTCACCCGGCTCGTCCCGAGCGGAGGCACGTGGGTGATTCCGCCGGCGGTCCCGGGACAGCCCGGCGCCACCACCTGGGGCACCGGCTTCGCGCGCGTGTCGGACTGGCGCGTCGGCCGCGACGGTTCGCTCTGGTACACGCGCCAGTACACGGGCGCGTTCCGCAACACGGGTTCGATCCGCCGCGTCGTGTGGAGCGGCGGCGCCATCGTGGGCGTGCCGCCGTCGCCGCTG
>JADLGX010000482.1 GCA_020849095.1 Candidatus Eiseniibacteriota bacterium | reverse complement strand
TCCCGGGAGTGAACAGAAAATCACTGGCCATCCGTCAGGCCGAACGCCTGCCCAGCCTGAACGTACGGGAGACCCCGTTCCCCGAGGCGCGGATTCGGGCGACACTCGCCCCATGCTGCCCCGAGTTGCTCTGTGCTCCGTCCTCGCCGCCGGCCTCGTGACCTCGCCTGGCTCGGTCTTCGCCAAAGGTGCGCCGAGCGCCAAGCAAGCCGAGAAGGATGGGCAGAAAGCCGAGAAGCAGGGCAAGTGGGAAGACGCGAAGGCCGCCTACGAGAAGGCGCTCGAGCTGGACGACAAGCCCGACACGCGGCTCCGGCTGGCGGCGGTCGAAGACAAGCTGGGGCGGCTGGTCGAGGCCGCCGCGCATCTGAAGAAGGCGCTGGAGTCGAAGAAGCTCAGTGGCGCACAGACCGCAAAGGCCAAAACCCAGCTGAAGGGCCTGGAGAAACGGATCCCGACCCTCACCTTCGATCTTCCGAAGGGCTTCGGTGGCACGGTGAAGCTCGACGATCGCGAGCTCGCCGCCGGCGAGCTGGGCTCCCCGGTGCCCGCGAATCCGGGCAAGCACGAGGTGAAGGCGGAAGCCGAGGGCATGAAGCCGTTCACCGAGAGCGTGGAGCTGGCTGAGAAGGACAAGAAGAACCTCTCGGTGCTGATGACGGAGCTTCCGAAGGAAGAGCCGACCAGCGACGGCGAGCCGGAGAAGGACAAGCCCACGAAGAGCGGGGGCAGCAACACCCTGGCGTACGTCGCGCTCGGCGTCGGAGTGGTGGGCGTCGGAGTGGGCTCGTTCATGGGGCTTCAGGCCAAGAGCACCAAGAGCGAGATCGACGACAAGTGCAAGAACGGCGTTTGCCCCGAGGGCGAGCGCGATCTGTACGACAAGGGCAAGAGCCAGGCGGACATCGCCACCGTCGGCTTCATCGTCGGTGCCGTCGGGATCGGCGCGGGGACGGTGCTGCTCTTGACCGGTGGCAAGGGCGGGAAGGTCGAGAGCAAGTCCAGCGCGCGACGGGTGGTGCCGTACGTCGGTCCCGCGCACGCGGGCGTGTACGGGCAGTTCTGATAGGCACTATTTTCCCCGAAGAAATGACCATAGAACGCCAGCGCGGCCTCCGGTAGATCGCCCGATCGATCGTCCGACCTTCGGATGCTCGATCGGGAGGTAGCGAATGAACGCGAAGCGGTGGGCCGCGATGGCGTCGGCCTGGTGCATGGTGGGGTGTAGCGGAGGGCCTTCGCAACCGGGCGACGGTGACCCCGGATTGCTTCCGCCCGAGCACGCGCCGGCTCGGCCAGGACCGGAGAGCGCGGTCTCGACCCGGGCGGGGACGCTGGTCTCTGCGTTCTCGACGTCGGCACGTGCTTCCACCTGCGTCTCGCTGGTGGACGAGCACGTTGCCGCCATCGACGAACACCGGTGTCTGCCGGTCGACCAGACCGAGGCGTGTCACGACGACTGCGAAGCGTGGGCGTTTTGCGGCGGTTGCCTGATGCGGCTGGAAAAAAGCAGCGATGGGCCATGGCTACTCGAAGGGCGACCACGCTCGAGCGAGTGCACCGCGTTCGCCGGCAGCTACGAGCTCGGAGGCCCCAGGGCGAGTTGCACCACGCCGCCGCCAGCGCCCCCGGCGAAGACCGGGCACGGTCGACTGATCCAAGCCGCGCGGCCCAGCGCACGGTCGTCAGTGTGCGTCTCGCTCGACTCGGGTGGCAGCGTGACGCAGATCGACGAGGTGGCCTGCACCGTTGCCAACATGATGCACGAGTGCGCTCCCGGGGATTGCCCCTGGGTCTGGTGTGGCGCGTGTCTCTTGCACGTGGACCATCGGCCCGACGGCACGCTGCTCCTTGCGGCTCGCATCAACGCCGGCGCCTGCGAGTCGTTTGCCGGGGACTACGAGGTGGACCCCGGCTCGGCCTGCGACTGACGCAGGTCGAGCCCGGCGGGCGGCCACCTCCGCCGTCGGCGTTGCCTTTGCGGCGCGGCGGGCGCAGGCTGGCTCGCGCGTGGGCTACGATGCCATCGTGATCGGCTCTGGCATCGGCGGCAGCGTTGCCGCAGCGGTGCTTGCGCGCGAGGGAATGCGAACGCTGCTGCTCGAGAAGAACAACCGCACCGGCGGCGTGTGCTCGTACTACGAGAAGCGTGGGTTTCGCGTCGACATCGGTACCCACATGTTCTCGCGGGGTGCCCGCGGCCCGCTCGCGCGTCTGACCCGCCGGGTCGGCGGACCGCGCATCGAGTTCCTGCAGACCCGCGATCTGGCCCGAGTCGTCGGCTTCGGGGGCACCCTCGACGTGCCGCGCGACAAGTGGCGTCTACCCGCGTTCGCGGCCTCCGCGATCCGCCAGCTCGAGCTGTCTCCGCGCGACGTGCGCGACGCGGCCAGGTTCTTGCACGACGTCGTACGATTCGACGAGGCGCGCCTGCCGGAAGTGGACCGGCTCACGATGTGGGACTTCGTCACTGGGTACACCGAGAACCCACGCCTGGTTGGGCTGTTCGGCTTCTTGCTCGGCCTTTACTTCATCTTGCCGCTCGACCAGGTGAGCGCCGGGGAGGGGATCTGGTGCTTCCGGCGCATGGTGCGCGAGGGTGGCCTGTCGTATCCGCGCGGCGGCGCATTCGCCGTGCCGTCGTCGTTCTTGAGCGCGGCGCGGGCGCGCGGGGCCGAGGTGCTGACCAAGAAGCGCGTCACCCGCATCGAGACCCACCACGGTGCGGTGCGCGCGGTGGTGTGCAGCGACGGTTCGAGCTACGAGGCGCCAGCGGTGGTCTCGACCACCAGCCTGAAAGATCTGGTCGAGCGCCTGGTGGGCCCGGACGCCTTTCCGCCCGACTACGCCACGCGGGTGCGCGGGCTGGGGGGCTCGATGGTGGCGGTGCAGGCCAAGGTCGCGCTCCGACGCCCGTTGGTGAAGGCCGGCGCCCTGGTCGGCGCCAACGCGGCGGGGCTCTCGCTCGCTGACGTCGGCCTGAGCGACCTGGACGCGATGTACGACCACGTGCGAAGCGGTCGGCTGGCGCCCATCACCCCGATCTACGCGCCAGTTCCCACCAACTTCGACCCTGCCCTGGCCCCCGGCGGCGCCCAGCTCATCACCGCGTGCGCCGTCGCGCCGACTACGGACATCGCCCTCGAGGACTCACCCAAGCGCTGGACCGAGAACCTGCTCGTCGCGCTGCGCGCGCTGATTCCCGGCTTCGACGACGAACTCTTGTGGGTCGACACTTTCACCACCCAGGCAGTGGAAAACTGGACGGGAAAGGTACATGCGCCCGCGGTGAGCACGGGCCAAACGCCGGACCAGGTCGGCAACCGACGTCCGCCAGTGCACACCCCGGTGCGCGGCCTGTACGCGGCGGGCTGCGGCGCCGGCGGGCGCGGCGTCGGGACCGAGCTCGCGGCGGCGAGCGGTGAAGAAGTCGCGGATCGGATCGTGCAAGACCTGGTCAACGGGATCCTGTCGCGTCGCTGAGACCGCGCGTTGTCTCGCTGCCGCGCTCACCGTACACTTGGTCAGCGAGGGTGAGCATGGTGAAGCGGGTCGTGTTGATCCATCCGTCAGCGCGTCGGTACTCGGGGTACCTGTCCACGCATCGGTTCCCCGGGCTGGTCACGTCGCACGCCGGGCTCAGCATCTTGGCCGGGGTACTCGACCAGATCGGCGTCCGCTCCAGGATCTACGACGAGAAGATCACACCTTTCCGCGACGAGCTGGTCGAGAGCGCGGATCTGGTGGGGATTTCGGTGCAGACCTCGTGGGCACCGCAGGCATATCGCATCGCCGACCGCGTTCGGCGCCTGGGCACGCCGGTCGTGCTGGGTGGCGTCCACGCCACACTGAACCCCGACGAGGCCATTCTGCACGCGGACTACGTGGTGCGCGGCGAGGGCGAGCACACGCTGCGTGAGCTGGTGCAGAAGGCGTCTGCCGGGCTGCCGCTGGACGACGTCGCCGGTCTCTCGCACTGGAAGCACGGCAAACCGGTGCACAACCCCCCGCGGGCAGCGCTCACCACGCCCGAGCTCGACGCCCTGCCCTGGCCCAGCCTCGATCGGATCGAAGGCATCACCAACACCCGGCGCTTCCCCGTCAATCGCATGATCCACTTCACGATGGCGACGCGAGGGTGCGACCAGATCTGCAACTTCTGCTCCATCATCCAGGTCTTCGGTGGCGCGCTGCGCTCGCGCACCGTTCAGAGCGTGATCGAAGAGCTGGGCTCACGCTGGGACCCTCGGCGCCAGTTCTTGTTCTTCATGGACGACAGCCTGGCCGTCGACCTGGACTACATGAAGTCGCTGCTCACGGCGCTCATCGACAACGACCTGGTGCCGCGCCTGGGCTGGCACTCGCAAATGCGGGCCGAGGTCGCCCGCGACCCCGAAGCCCTCCGGTTGATGCAGCTCACCAACTGCACCTTCGTGACCTGCGGCTTCGAGTCGATCTCGGCCGCCAGCCTCAAGGCCCTGCAGAAGGGTCAGGGGCCGAAGGACGTGAAGCGCGCCGTAGCGCGGCTGCGCGCCCACGACGTGATGGTCAACGGCTTCTTCATGTTCGGCACCGACTTCGACGACGAGAGCGTGTTCGACGAGACCGTGCGCTTTGCCCTCGACTCGGGCTGCCTGCTGGCAGGCTTCATGCCGCTGACCCAGTTTCCCGGCACCCCCACCTTCGACAC
>JADLGX010000481.1 GCA_020849095.1 Candidatus Eiseniibacteriota bacterium | reverse complement strand
GAAGACTCGCTCGGCCTCGAAACGGTTGTGCGCGCGGCAGAACAGTCGAAGGTTCTCGAGCGTGGTGGCGCCGCCCAGGGCGAACGGCACCTTGTGGTCCACCTCGAGCTTGCGCCGGGATCCGCAGCGATGGCCGCCCGGCCCGGTGAACGTGCAGCAGCCGCCATCGCGCACGTACACCTCGCGCAGCAGGGAGTCGGGAATGTCGCGGCCCTTCGCGGCGACGACTTGGCCCCGGGCGCGCGCGCCGACGGCGAACTTCCGCTTCTTCTCATGCGCCACGGCACTGGTGAGCGCGCGCTTGAGCAACTCGGCCATGCCGGCCGAGGGCGCCGAGTGACTGATCAGCGCCTGGAACTCGTCGAGCAGCTCCTGGGTCTCGTCATCCACGGTGGTCTGCCAGCCGACTCGTCCCGGCGAAAGCGGAGTGGTTCGCGAGTGCGAGGGGAGTGGCTCCGTCGAAATGACCGGGGCCTGCAACTCCGATGGGACTGGTGGCCCCGGGGCCACCTTGTTGCCGGAAAGCTCCGGCGCGATGCAGGTGGCGAAGTCCGGACGCGGAAAGCGCTCGGCGAGCAGGCGCTCGATGGCGAGCTTTGACTGGCGCGACGAAGCGGCGATCAGCTCGAGCGCGCTATCGGGCGTGAGGTGCGGCGCCAACAGCAGCGCTCCGCTCAGGTGCAGCCGGCCCTCGGCGATGGCGACGAACAGCGCAGGGTGGCGGCGCGCCGCCCGGCCGACGCGGATGCGCTTGAGTGCCGAGTCCTCGGTGTGGTTGAGCTGGGCCACGCAGTACTCGAGCATCGAGGAGTAGCCCAGCCCCAGGTACAGCCGGCGCTCGTCCACCACGGCAATGTGGGCGATGAGCAGCGCATCGGCGTCCTTCTGCCGGTGGTCGTGCGAGGCGAGATCGCGCAGCACGATCGAGTCGGGCACGGAGTTCAGCAAGTAGTCGGTCATCGCAATGGCTCACGACGGGGGCGAGTCTGGCGTCGTGCGGGGCAGCCACGTTGTATCACGCGCCATCGCGAGCGCCGTGCGTGCCCGCTCGCCGCGCGAATCGAGTCGCGACGAAAACTCTCGCGGACCGAGCGGCGATCGTCGTTGCAGCGGTGAGCAAGGCGCATGTGCGTGCGAATGAGACGCCGACTCGTGTCTTCGCGCTCGATGCTCGCGCAATCACGTCAACAACTATTTTCGCGAGCACATCGCCGCCACGCGCCGCCACGGCAGCATTGCCTCACCCCAACAGCGTCGCCACCGCCCGCTTCCAGCGCGCGTACTCGGCTTCGCGCCACGCCTTGTCCGGCCGCGGCTGGAACTCGCGCTCCACCTTGCGCGCCGCGTCGAGCTCGCGATGCGACTTCCAGAACCCGGTCGCCAGTCCCGCCAGCAGCCCCGCGCCGAGCGCCGTGCTCTCGATGACGCGCGGCCGGCGCACCGGCACGCCGAGCAGATCGGCCTGCCACTGCATGAGCAGGTCGTTGGCCACCGCGCCGCCGTCCACCTGCAGCGCCTTCACGCGCGTGCCGGCGTCCTGCGCCATGGCCTCGACCAAGTCGCGGCTCTGGAACGCGAGCGACTCCAGCGCCGCGCGCGCCACGTGCGCGCGCGTGGTGCCGCGCGTGAGGCCCAGCAGCGCGCCGCGCACGTCGGATCGCCAGTAGGGCGCGCCCAGGCCAGCGAACGCCGGAATCAGCACCACGCCACCCGAGTCGCTCACCTGCCGCGCCAGCGCCTCGCTCTCGGACGCCTTCGCGAGCAGCCCGAGTCCGTCACGCAGCCACTGGATCGCCGCGCCGGCGATGAACACGCTGCCCTCGAGCGCATAGGCCGCGCCGCCGTCGGGCCCGCAGGCCACCGTGGTCAGCAGTCCCGCGCGCGAGTGCACGATCCGCCCGCCCGTGTGCAGCAGCAGGAAGCAGCCGGTGCCGTAGGTGTTCTTGGACTGCCCGGCGCGCACACATCCCTGGCCGAAGAGCGCCGACTGCTGGTCGCCCGCCACGCCCGCGATGGGAATGCCGTCGGGCAGGCCCTTCACTCCGCGCGTGACGCCGAAGTCGCCCGCCGAGCGCCGCACCTCGGGAAGCAGCTTCGGCTCCACGCCGAAGCGCGCGAGCAGCGGCTTCTCCCAGCGCAGGGACTTCAGCCCGAAGAGCATCGTGCGCGAGGCATTGGTGGGATCGGTCGCGTGCACCGCGCCGCCGGTGAGCTTCCATACCAGCCAGCTGTCTATCGTGCCGAACGCCACGCGGCCTCCGGCCGCCCGTCTTCGTACAGCCGGATGCTTCTGCAGCAGCCACTCCAGCTTGGTCGCCGAAAAGTAGGGATCGCACACCAGGCCGGTCGCGCGGCGGATGGCGGCGCCGTGCTTGCGCTGCAGTTCGGTGCAGCGGTCCGACGTGCGGCGGTCCTGCCACACGATCGCGCGCGCGACCGGCTCGCCCGTGACGCGGTCCCACAGCAGCGTGGTCTCGCGCTGGTTGGTCACGCCGATCGCGTGAATGGCGCGGCCCGTGACGCGCGCCGCGGCCAGCGCCCGCGGCACGGCGGCCAGCACGCTCGCCCAGATCTCGTCGGGGTCGTGCTCGACCCAGCCCGGCCTGGGAAAATGCTGCGGAAGTTCGGCGTAACCGCGGCCGCGAACCCGGCCGGCGCGGTCCAGCACCAGCGCGGTGGTGCCCGTGGTGCCCTGGTCGATGGCGAGAATCATGCGCGCGCTCCTCCGTGCGTCGGGGTGATCGCGCGTTCGAGCAGCGTTCGCTCGTCGCGCACCATGGCTTCGTACCGGTCGAGTTCCTCGCGTTCGCGGCCCGCGGCCCAGCCGAGGCGGCGCGCCATGGCGCCCGCCACGTCAGCGGCCACGCCCAGGCCGCGATCGTCGTCCAGCCAGCGCGTGCTGCGCCGGCGCAGCGCGTCGTCGAGCGAGCGCGCGAACTCCTCGCCCGCCGCCTGCGCGCCCAGCGCGGTGCCGTCGATCGGCTCGGCAAGAGGCGTGGGCAGCGGCGGCTCGTTGCGCGGCAGCAGCGGCGCCGGCCGGCCCAGGCGCAGCGCCACCACCGCCAGCACGTCGCGCGCCATGACCCGAAACGTCGTGTACTTGCCGCCCGCGATCGTGACCAGCGGGCCGTCCTCCACCACGCGATGTTCGCGCGACGCGCCGCCGGGCTGCGCGCCCGCGTCCAGCAGCGGCCGCACGCCCGCGAACACGGCGAGCGGGCGCTGCGTGGCCGCGCCGGGAAGCACGCGCGCGATCTCGCCGGCCAGGTAGCCCACCTCGGCCGGGTCGGGGCGCAACTGGCCGGGCTCGGGCGGCGAGTCCACCTCGATCTCGGTGGTGCCCACCAGCGAGCGGCCCGCGAACGGCACCACGAAGAACACGCGTCCGTCGCTGGCGGCCGTGAGCACGATGCCGTGCGTGCGCGTGAGCGCGGGGTACACCAGGTGCGTGCCGCGCGTGGGGCGCAGCAGCCGCGGCGGGTCGGGAGCGCCGGGGCGCAGCATGCGCAGCAGCGCCGTGCGTGTGGCGTCGGTCCACGCGCCCGTCGCGTTGACCACCACGCGCGTGGTGAAGCGCAGGTCGTGGCCGCGGTCGCGGTCGTGCGCCGTCACGTCGAGCCCGCTGCGCACGGGATCGTCCGTGGGTCGCAGCGCGGTCAGCTCGCAGCGCGTGTGCACCGCGGCGCCGTGCGCCACGGCGTCGCGCGCCACCGCCACCGCGAGCCGCGCGTCGTCCATGACCATGTCGGAGTAGAGCCCGGCCCCGCGCAGCCCGCCGCGCGCCAGCCCGGGCTCGAGCGCCAGCGCCTGCGCGGCCGACGCCATGGCGTGCGGGCTGGGCGCCGCGCGCCCGGCGAGCACGTCGTAGAGCATGAGGCCCGCGCGCAGTCGCAACGGGCCCACGCGCGCGCCGCGCACCAGCGGCGCCAGGAAGCGCACCGGGCGCGCCAGCGAAGGCGCCATGCTCGCCACCGCCGCGCGTTCGGCCAGAGCCTCACGCACGAGCGAGAAGTGACCGTGCTCGAGGTAGCGCAGCCCGCCGTGCAGCATGTGGCTGCTGGAGCTGCTCGCGCCGCTCGCCAGGTCGTCGCGCTCGAGCAGGGCCACGCGCCAGCCGGCGCGCGCGGCCATGCGGGCCACCGAGAGTCCGGTGATCCCGCCGCCGAGCACGAGAAGGTCGAGCGCGATCACTCGTCCGGCGAATCGAACAGGCTGAGCGCCTTGTCCAGCGTGCGCTCGAGGTCGCCGAACTTGGCGCGGTAGTCCACCTGCGACCGGGCGATGACCTCGCG
>JADLGX010000480.1 GCA_020849095.1 Candidatus Eiseniibacteriota bacterium | reverse complement strand
CGTCCTCGTCGGCGCCGCTCAGGTCCTCGTCTTTTTCGGGCACCAGCACTTCGTTGCGCGGCGCCAGTGTGCCGACGATGTAACGCTCGCCGGGACGTTGGTCCATTTCCTCGGACTCGCCGCCCAGCGGCCCCATGAGATCGGCGCGCACGAGCCGCGTGATGTTGTCGCGAATCTCACGCGGCTCGGGGGCGGCAAGCGTGGGCGTGCTGTCGGGAGTGTCGGACATGGTCACCTCGTCACCTCGGAAGGCGCTTCAAGAGACGGTTCGCCAGAATGCTCGCCTGCACCGGCGCAGTCTCTTCATGCTCCGTTCCCGTGAGGGCAGCTCGTAGCAGCTTGTGCCCCTCAGCCCGATCATGCGTGAAGAGCGTCTCGAGGTGCTCAAGGGACTCACGGGCGATCGCGGCGCAGCGCTCCTCAGCCATCATGCGTTCGTAGATCTCAACTAGACGATCCTCGGGGACAGCTGTCAGCAGCCGGTGGATGTCGAGAGCGTCCTTTGCATTGATCCGATCGCCGCCCTGCCCGATGCGCTCCTGCAACTTGATCGCCTTCGAGGCCAGCAGTGCGCCCGGGCCGGCCACGCGTGCCTTCAGTTGACGCTCATCGCTCGGCTCGAACGCGGCGAGTTCGTGCCAATCGGAATCCACCAGCACTCCCTCGATACCCCTCGCCTTTCGTGCCGCCATCCGCCCATGCGGGGGGATTCTTGCGGCGCGGCTGCCGGCCGGCGAAAGCGTCTCCGGCACCATGACGTCCACCTCGACATCGTGCTGGCCAAACCAAGCCCCTGGCTGGCCGCCCTCACGCTGAATGAAGCCAGCATTTGTTAGGCAGGCCTCAATGAGCGGCTCTCCACCAAGATGCTCCGCGTTGAGCGCCAAGTCCGCATCCTGCGTGAACGGAATCACGGAAAGGTCTGCAGACCCAGTGTGCATGTAGACCGCTTGCGCGCCGATCAGGATGACGTGCTCGCGGTGATCGCTCAGCGCTTCCAACGCATCGAGCAGAACTTTGCGCGCAATTACATACCTCGGATCAAGCACGCCAAGCGCTTTCGTTTTGCGCCATCCAATCAAGCACGGCTTCGCCGATCTGCGGGTAGCGATCTCCGCTGGTTAGAAGGTCGGCCGCCACCTGGCTCGGCGCCGAGAGCCGTAGTCCGTCGCGTTCCCAGATCCGCTCGTACACGACAGGGTCGAAGGGCTCCGCCAGCACCACGGTAGCCGGCGTCCGCAATGGCTCCAGCTCTAGTTCGCGGGCCAGCCCTGGAATGTCCTGCGTGTAGATCGTGAGCACTGGCGATGACGCCACCGTGCGCATGAACTCGGCTGCATACCCGCCGGTGATTGCATACTTCGCGTTTGTGCGACGCAGTGCGTCGAGCACGGGCGTCCGGCCACGCACCGCCAGGTACCGCACGGCGCGATTCGACCTCGCGAACTCGTACTCTTGGGCCCAACGTGCCAACAGCGCGCGCCAGTCAACCGCCCGTATCGTCCCCCGCCCCTCGCGTTCGATGATCGCGTCCTGTTCCAGGCTCGCCACGACTCGCGAGGCCATCGCCGTCGAGGTCTTGGCTCGCAGGGCAAGCTCACTGATGCCATAGGGTGGCCAAAAATCCGCCAGCGCACGCACCAGCCTTCCGGCGATCGGCCCACGCAATGTCGGTAGGTCGCGACGGGTTGGTCGCGGGTCCTTGGTGTCGCCCTGCATTCGAATGAACATGCGCGGACGTTCGAGTTCGATACGCACGTTTCCAGTTGCATCCGCGAAGTTCCACCCCTCTGCCGCCAGCAACTCCTGCGAGCGAAGCGAAAGGAAGGAGCTTACGAGCATCCAGCCATCTGGCACCGTCTCGTCGTTCCTGCTACTTGCGGTGCGCCTTCTCAATCGTGGCCCCAATGCCCGGAGCAGCCGTTCGACATCGCGCGGCTGGAACTGGGTCTTCACTTCAACCGCCAGCCGCGCTCGTTCCTTACCCGCTCGTAGCGTTAGCCAAGCGTCGATGAGGCCGGCCTCAGGCTCATTCTGCTCGCGAGCCACTTGATCGGCGGCCAGCGATTCCACCAGGCGCGGGCCGTCTGCCTGCCAGCCCACTGGAAGCTGGGCTGCAAGCTGGTTCGCGACCTGATCAAGCAGGATCGTTGCGGATTTCAGTTCGTTCAACATGGCGTGCAACAGCCTACTTTCAGCAAATCCCCGTTGACAAGTAATAAGTTAGGCTAACAGACGTCCGCTTAAACGACAGTTAACAAGCAGGCTCTTGTGAGCATAAGTGGATGTTTCACGGGGAGCGCAAAGAGCTGTTTCCTGCAACAATCGGCATCAGCCTTCGGAAACACCAGTGATTCCGTGAGGTTTGTCCGCTCCCTTGGAAGGCCGAATGTTGGCGAAGGGCAGCAATTCCCCCAGCGCCAACCTGGCCCGCGAGGGATCGCGCTCGACCAGCAGGTCGGCAAACTCATCCAGCAGATCGTCCTCGAGGTCCCCGGCGACCGCCGCCTGCGACTCGAGCCAGACCACTTCGAGCGAGGCGAGCACCTTCGGGCGCAGCGCCTTGAGCCACTGCCCGCCCCGATGCGGCGCGTCGCGCCCGAGCACATGCCGCCGATAATCACTCACGCGGCTGGCGAGTGGGCGGGTCGTGCACCCGGTGTAGAGCAGTCGCGACTCCGGCCACCAGAACCTTGCGAGGCGAGCGGCCAGTTGCTCAGGCGTGGGCCGCATGCCGTCCACGCGAAGCTGGCTTGCGCGGGCCAACCAGTCCGCGAGTGCATCGAGCGAGAGCTGGGGTTCGTTGCCAAGCACCACCGCATCCAGCGGGAGTTGTACCAGGTAGAGGCCCGGCTTCTTACACGGAAGCGTCTCGCCCCAGAGCGAGCGACCGCCGGGCTTGAGGCCGACGCGAGCCAGCACCTGTGCTGCGTCCAGGGGACTCTGGGCCTCAACCTCCAGCGGGCTCATGGACTCCCCCCCCACATCTGCTTCACATACTCCGCCACAAACGACCTTCGCCGTCCGGTCTTCAAGTCGACGCCAATGAACTTCGACCCATCCGGCTCCACGTCAATCACGTCAGCCACCATGTCGCCCACCCGAACGACCCGACCAAACAAGCACGCTGGGTAGTTGGGCAGAAAGCAGAACCGGCTCAACGGCTGCGCCGACTTCTCGAATCCTGCAGTGCGTACCAACTGGTAGATCTGGTCGGCGAGTGAATTCGCCAGATCGTTGTCCGACCACAACAGGTACAGCTGCCGCTTGGCCCGGCTGAGTGCCACGTTGATGAGCCGCTGCCCGTTCTCATTCTCGAGAAAGCCATTGTCCGCGTGAACCCAGTCGAAGAGCACGACATCGCGCTCGCTGCCTTGCGCGCGATGCACCGTGCTGACGTCGATTCCGATGTTCGAGCCCCCGAGCATGGAGCGGATCAGGCGACGCTGAGCACGGAACGGCGTCAGCACGATGATGTCCTCGGAGTTCAAGTAGCCCCGCAATCGCGCGGCTTCATCCGCAATCCGCTTTGCGCTATCGAAGCGGATATAGCCACCGTAGGTCGGCGACCAGACGCCGGGCTGGCTGACGCGCCATGCGATGACGTTCGGCTCAGGCGCACAGTCACGAGATTTGACCCACGCCGCGTCGGCAATGGCGTCGCGCGCCACACGAAGCCTTCCGTCATAGAACGATTCGCTCACGATCCGGCAGATCGGCTCCGCCATGCGCGACTGCTCATCGAGGAAGCAAGTGTTGGCTGCTGTCTCATTCATCAGTTCGAAGCCAGTGCGGCCCAGCCACTCTTTGGACGTCGGATGCTTGCTCTGCACGATGGGACCCAGCTGACGCGGGTCGCCCGCGAACAGGACGCTCGAGGCGATCGGAGCCAACGCGAGCGCGTGCGGCAGGCTCACTTGACTCGCTTCGTCGAAGACAAGGATGTCGTACGGCGCAAGCCCACGCAGCACATCGAGTCCGAAAATTGCACGGGTCGTTGTCAGTGCGGCCAGCGAGGCGTCAGCGAGGGCGCGCTTAGAGGCGTCGCGAATGAGCGCGCGAAGCAGCTCTACTTCGTCCTTCCACGCCGCGTAAGCAAGGGTGCTCGCGGGATCAGGCCGTCGCGTTTCCAGGTCCACCATGCGCAGCAGCAGCGCTTCATCGACCTGCGGCAACAGGTGATCGCGGCCCTCGTAGTGGCCGGCGATGAAGTGGGCACCGATACGCTTCATGCGACGGCGCGCCTTTGCTGCACGCGAGTCTGTTGCCTCGAGCTTCTGCAACTCCCGATCGACGCTGACGAGCGCAAGATCGACGGCCGAGTTGGTGGTGGAGGCCAGAAGAATCTTGGCGCTGGGATACTCGAGGAGCATTTGCGCCAGCATCACCCCGAGCGTCGTAGTCTTTCCGGTTCCGGGCGGTCCCCACAGGTATCCGGCGCGCCAACCCGGAAGCGTGAAGGCCTCCCGCTGCGCCCTGCGAAGCCACGTGAATCTGCTCACGGGCAACCGATGAGCCGTGGTTCGATCTGGGCCTGCGAGCACGGCCCTGCCCCATTCGAGAGCTTGCCGGGACCACTCGGCATCGAGCCACGCGGCTCGAAGGGACTCGAGGAACAATGGCGGATAGATTCGCAGCTGCTCGCCCGGCGACGGGGGGCGCGCCGTGCAGTACCGCAATGTCACCGCAGGTGGATCGGAGACCACCGCGAGGACGTCGGCCTTGCCGCTTCCGGTTGGAGTCGGCCACCACGCGGCGTAACCCTCGAGCGATTCGTCGAGTTGCTTGAGGCTGCCACCTTCAGGATCCAGCTCCACTTG
>JADLGX010000479.1 GCA_020849095.1 Candidatus Eiseniibacteriota bacterium | reverse complement strand
GCTGCCCGGCGCGAAACTGCGGCACCGCGACACGCCGCAGCATGCGCGCCTGCCAGCCGTCGGGCAGCGTGCCCTCGAGCCCGTAGCCCGTCTCGAACCGCAGCGCGCGCTCTTCCATGGCCACCAGCAGCAGCACGCCATTGTCCTCGCCCTTCTTGCCGATCCCCCAGGCCGCGAACACGCGCGTTTTGTAAGCCTCCGGGGCCTCCGGCGCCGTCGTGGCAACCGTGAGCAGTGCGAACTCGGCTCCCGTCTTGCGCTCGAGCTGGTCCAGGAACGCCTCGAGCTGCGCGGCGCGCGCCTCGCCCAGCACTCCGGCCCCGTCCGTGACGTAGCCGGCGCGCTCGGGAATCGCGGCGAGGCTGCCGTCCTGCGCGCGCGCCGGGTTCGCGAGCAGCGCCACGAGCAGCAGCGCGACCGCGATCCAGGGGCGCGCCGATGCGCGCCCGATGGTCATGGCAGCCGCAGCGTGTCGATCGCGCCGATCAGGCGGTCGATCTCGGAGAGGAACGCGCGATAGGTCTCGCGCACGGAATCGTTGGACGGACGCTTGGCGGCGCGCCGCATCAGGTGCGCGCCCAGCAGCGCGCGCGCATCCAGCCCGAACGAGTCGGCGACGCGTTCGATCACGCGCTCCGTGCTGGCCGGCGCTTCCTCGCCGCGAAGGCGCAGCAGCGTGCGGAAGAGCGTGTGAAATCCGCTCGACAGGCGCGCGAGGACTTCGGCCAGCCGTTCGGGGTGCGCGGCCGACGCCAGGTACTCCTGGCGCAGGCGGATGTGCTTGCCGCGCAGCTCCTGCTCGCACTGCAGGCGCAGGTAGGTGCGCGGCACCTCGACGCCGGCGAACACGTCTTCGCCCTCGAGCCGCAGGTGGCGCTCGGTCAGGTCGAGCCATTCGATCGGGAACACGTCGAGCGACGCCATCATCTGGTCGCGCGTCATGAACAGCGGATCGAAATGCGGCGGCTTGCGCGTCACGATGATCGCGGGCGAGACGCGGTCGAGCGCGGCCGAGTCCAGCGTGCGCGAGACCACGAGCAGGTTGATGCGCGAATGGGCCGGGTCGAAGCCCTGCGTCAGCACGCTTCCCGTGAGGTAGGCGGCGACGAAGTCGGGACCGAGGGCCTCGCGAACGGGCGCGAGCCAGCGGCGTGCGGCATCGAGAGTGGCCGGGGGCGGTTCGATGCGTGCTTGGGTCTCTGGCATGCGCGGGACGATAGGGCAATCGTCCCGCCGGTCAAGCGGCCGGGAGACCGGCAGTCGTGAAGACACGACGAGCGGAAGAACGAGGCGGCCCGCGCCGCAAGGACGCGAGCCGCCTGTGAATTCTCGGCAATCTCCGTCAGGCGGCGCGCTGGCCCCCCGCGAGCGAGTCGCGGTGCTCTGCCCACTTGGCCAGTTCCGCGTACAGCTCCGCCGTCTGGATCGGCTTGGCGACGAAGCCGTCCATGCCTGCGTCGAAGCAGCGCTCGCGCTCCTGCGCCAGGCCGTGCGCCGTCATGGCCACGACAGGCGTGCGCCGTCCCGTGCCCTGTTCGCGGTTGCGGATCTCCTCCGTCGCCTGGAACCCGTTGAGCCGTGGCATGAGCACGTCCATGAGCACCAGGTCGAACGGCTCGCGATCCAGCGCCTCGACCGCGGCGCGTCCATCGGGCGCCACGACCGCGCGAATGCCCCAGCGGCCCAGCATGCGAACGGCCACCTTCTGGTTCACCACGTTGTCCTCGGCCACGAGCACCTTCAGGTCGAGCGGGGCCATGGTGAGCGCAAAGCTCTGCCCGCGGGCCGGCTTGGCCTCCGACACCACGCGTTCGAGCGGAATCTCGACCGAGACCACGCTGCCCCGCCCCGGCTCGCTGCCCACGACGATCGAGCCGCCCATGAGCTCCACGAGCCGGCGCGAGATCGCCATGCCGAGCCCGGCGCTGCCCGCCGTGCGCTGGCCGTCGGGCGAGCCGTCGGGCTGCTCGATGAGCGCGTTGAGACGCTCGGCCGCCAGCGACGGGTCCGTGTCGTGCACCTCGAGCCGCAGCGGCAGGCGGCCGTCGGCGAGGACGCCGGGAGCGCGCGAGACCGCCACGGTGACGCCGCCCTCGTCGGTGAAGCGAATGGCGTTGGACGCCAGGTTGGTGAGCATCTGGCGCAGGTGGGACGCGTCGCCGCGCAACTGGTCGGGCACGGTGGACGCCACGGTGGCGCTGAACGAGATGCCCTTCGCGACCGCCTTCTGGGCCAGCAACCGCGCCACGTCGTCCACGGTCTCGCGCAGCGCGAACTCCTCGCTCTGGACCTCCAGCTGGCCGGTGCCGGCGCGCGAGAAGTCCACGATGTCGCCCACGAGCCGCACCAGCGACTCGGCGCTCGCCCGTACGGTCAGCGCCTGGTCGCGCTGCTCCTCGGAGAGCGGGCCGTGCAGCATCAGCTCGACCATGCCCAGCACGCCGTTGAGCGGCGTGCGCAGGTCGTGCGCCATGCTGGCGATGAACTCGGACGATCCGCGAGCGGCTGCGGTCACCTGGTCGCGCTCGCGCACCAGCTCCTCGGCCTCGGCGCGCACGAGCTGTGCGGCGGTCTCGGCGTCGGCGCGCGCCTCCTGCGCCTGGTAGGCGAGCTCGCGCAGTTCGTTTTCCATCAGTCGGCGGCTGGTGATGTCGGACAGCGTCCCGGCCAGCCCGATCACCCGGCCGCTCGCGTCGCTCTCGGCGTGCGCGTGCAGCGCCATCCAGCGCAGCTCGCCCTCGGCGGTGCGAAAGCGCACTTCGTGGTGGCAGGTGGCGCGGCGCCCGTCGAGCACCTGGCGCCAGCGCGCCTCGTGAAGGTCGCGCTCCTCCTCGGCGACGAACTGCCCGATTTCCCTGCCGAGCACGGCTTCGGGGCCGAAGCCGGTCGAGCGGGTCCAGGCGGCGTTCACGAACGTCGCGCGGCCTTCGGCGTCCGTCTCGAAGACCACGTCACCGAGCTGGTCGAGCAGTCGGTGAAGACGCTGGTCGGAGTTGTGTGCAGCGCCGCCGGGTCCTGCGGCGCCCTGGGAAGTCGTCATGAGTCCGCGCCTCTCATAAGAGTAGGAGAGCGATGAATGATCGATCGCCGGCGCGGAGGGGAGGCGCCAACCGGGGTTCCGGCCCCGTGTACGATCCAAGCATCGGCTGGGCGATGGTTCCGGTTGATGGTGGAGTGGGCCTGGGGTGGCTTGACCCTCCGCAGGCGTGCGCCTACGGTCGGCGCGACCTTTCACCGGCCACGCCCATCCATCCGGCGGCAGGCGGGTGGCGAAGTGTCCCTTCCTCATGGAGCGGGCGGCCAACGCCCGAAATCGCCGTGAAATCCGTAGTCAACGACTTCAGCATCCATGTCGGCACCGTGAATGGTTCGGGCAGCCAGACCGCCAACAACGTGCTGCTCCGGTCCATCATGCAGATGGGCGTTCCGGTGAGCGGCAAGAACCTGTTTCCGTCCAACATCGCCGGCCTGCCCACCTGGTTCACCATTCGCGTCAACGAAGCCGGCTACGTCGCGCGTCACGCGCGTGTGGACGTGCTCGTGGTGATGAACCCCGAAACCGCCGCCTCCGACGTGGCGGCCATGGGGCCGGGCTCCATCATCATCGCGAACGACTCCATCAAGTTTCCCGACGTGCCCGCGGACCGCACGGTCTATCGCGTGCCGATGGCGAAGCTCATGGAGCCCATCACCAACGACGTGAAGCTGCGCCGGCTGGTGGTGAACATGATCTACGTCGGCGTGGCCGGGCAGCTGCTGGGCATCGAGCAGGCCGAAGTGGAAAAGGCGCTGCACGCCCAGCTGGGCAAGAAGCCCAAGGCCCTCGCGCTCAACGCCGCCGCGGTCCAGGCGGGCTATGCCTACGCGTCGGAGAACCCCATCGCGGTGCCTTTCCGCGTCGAGCGCCGCAACCTGACGGCCGGCAAGATCCTCATCGACGGCAACACCTCGGCCGCGCTGGGCTCGATGTTCGCGGGCGTGACCGTGGTCGCGTGGTACCCGATCACGCCGTCGAGCTCGCTGATCGAGGCTCTCATCGGTTATCTCGAGCGCTACCGCCGCGACGAAAAATCGGGCAAGGCCACGTTCGCGGTCGTGCAGGCCGAGGACGAAATCGCGGCGATCGGCAACGTGCTCGGCGCCAACTGGGCCGGCGCGCGCGCGATGACCGCCACCAGCGGTCCCGGCATCTCGCTGATGGCCGAGTTCTTCGGCTACGGCTACTACGCCGAGATCCCCGCGGTCGTGTGGGACATCCAGCGCGTGGGGCCCAGCACCGGCCTGCCGACGCGCACCATGCAGGGCGACCTGTCCTTCGCGTGGGGGCTGTCGCACGGCGACACGAGCTTCCCCGTGCTGCTGCCGGGTTCGGTGGCCGAGTGCTACGAGTTCGCGGGCACGGCGTTCGACCTGGCCGAGCGGCTGCAGTCGCCGCTGCTCGTACTGAGCGACCTGGACATCGGCATGAACAATTGGATGAGTGACCCCTTCGAGTACCCGAACGCGCCTTGGGATCGCGGCAAGGTGCTCGACGAGGCGGCGCTCGACAAGATCGAGCAGTTCCAACGCTACGGCGACGTGGACGGCGACGGCATCCCGTGGCGGACGCTGCCCGGCAACCGCAACTGGAAGGGCACGTACTTCACGCGCGGCTCCGGCCACGACGAGCTGGCGCGCTACACCGAAAGCCCCGAGGCTTACGTACGCAACATGGACCGCCTGCGCAAGAAGCTCGATACGGCCCGCTCGCTCATGCCGCAGCCCGTGCTGGCAGAAGCGCCGGGCGCCGAAGTCGGGCTGATCGCTTATGGCTCGTCGCACTGGGCCATGATCGAGGCGGTGGAACAACTGGCCGCCGCCGGCGTGAGGGCGTCTTACCTGCGGGTGCGCGCGCTGCCGCTCGCCGCTTCAGTGCACGAGTTCGCGCGCAAGTACGATCGCGTCTACATCGTGGAGCAGAATCGCGACGGGCAGCTGGCCGAAAAGCTGCGCAACGAGGTGCCGGATGTGGCCGGCCGGCTGGTTTCGGTGCTGCACTACGACGGGTTGCCGCTCGACGCGCAGAGCGTGACGGACGGAGTTCTCGCGCATGAAGGCCGCGCGGTCACGGAAGGAGTCTCGCGATGAGCGCCCCCACCACGCCTCCGGCGGGCCAGCCGGTCAACCGCGTCGGGCTGACGCGCGCGGACTACGACGGAAGCAAGACCACGCTGTGCCCGGGCTGCGGTCACAACGCCATCACCGGCGGCATCATCCAGGCCGCGTGGGAAGCCGGACTCGAGCCGCACCGGGTCGCCAAGCTGTCAGGCATCGGCTGCTCCAGCAAGACCCCCGCGTACTTCCTCGGCCACTCGCACGGCTTCAACGCCGTGCACGGCCGCATGCCGTGCATCGCCACCGGCGTGGCCATGGCGAACCGCGAGCTGGCGCTGATCGGCGTCTCCGGCGATGGCGACACCGCGAGCATCGGCATCGGGCAGTTCGTGCACCTGGTCCGCCGCAACGTCCCGGTCGTGTACATCGTCGAGAACAACGGCGTGTACGGACTCACCAAGGGCCAGTTCTCCGCCACGGCCGACCTGGGCAGCACGCGCAAGAGCGGCGAGGCGAACCGCCTCATGCCGATCGACCTGTGCGCCATGGCGATCGAGCTGGGCTGCGGCTTCGTGGCGCGCTCGTTCTCGGGCGACCAGAAGCAGTTGCGTCCGCTGCTCAAGGCGGCGTTCGCGCACAAGGGCACCTCGGTGATCGACGTGATCAGCCCGTGCGTGACGTTCGCCGACCACGAGGGATCGACCAAGTCGTACGCCGCGGTCAAGGAACACGACGCGCCGCTGCACGACATCGAGTACGTGCCCTACTTCGAGGACATCACGGTGGATTACGAGCCGGGCACGACGCGAGAATTCGCCATGCCGGACGGCTCCAGGATTTTCCTCAAGAAGCTCGACGCGGACTACGACCCGACCGACGTGAAGAAGGCGTGGGAGATGATCCATCTGGCGCGCGACGAGCAGAAGCTGATCACCGGCCTGCTCTACGTGAATCCCCAGACCCACCTGTTCACCGACGAACTCAAACTGGTGGACGCGCCGCTG